>JBJTQD010000380.1:0-22767 GCA_046075445.1 Planctomycetota bacterium | reverse complement strand
CTTCCCAACCATCATCCAGCTGCACGCCGGGGCGAATCCAAACGATAAACTCACCGCCCGAGGCTTCGAGCCCGGCATTCCAGTAGGCGACCAATCGCTGCTTGTTGGCGACAGCGTAGGCAACTTCTCCCTCAAGACCGTATTCGTCCTGATAACTGCCGTCGTGAACAACGACTACCTCAGCCGATCGCGGGCGGGTTCGCAGCAAACTCGCCAGCGTATCTTCAAACGCGGGGGTTGGCTGGATGTAGGGGAGAATGAGTGAGAACCGGGGCATTGTCGGGCGGGGCACGAGGGGGGTTGAACTAGGTCACGCCACGCCAGGGAATTCGGCGGGTACCTATCTTCTTTTTCGGCCATGCTGCTGGCCGGCAAGCACAAAATCAGGTTTGAAAATTACCGTCAAAGGTCTGTCGGGAATTTTTTTCTCAAAATCAACAGCTATCGGTCTAATTCGCCTCAAGTTCTTGAATGCACCGCACAGGCGTCCGCTCCCTGTTCGAGTGGCTTGATCGCGGACGCTTCCCGAGTGCGGATTCCGATGTCGCTTAACGATTGCTCAAGCGAATCATTTGGGCGAAAGCCTGCTCGGCCCACTGGTCCATATCATCCCCCCCTCGGTTAAACACACAGAGATAAATTCGCCCCAGCTTGGGCGCAATGCAGGCCTTTGAATACCAAGTAAGATTCGAGCCTGCGTGCAAAAGAATTTCGCCTTTGGCCCAATCGCGCTTCATCACACCCCAGCCGTAAGCGTATTCACCGTTGAGATCCGGCTTGATCAATTTCTTCAAGGTTCCCGCTTTCAAAAAGTCGTTCGGGCCGCCTCCGGCGTAGAGTTCGCAAAAGCGAAACCAATCCGCCATTGAGACGTGCAGAGTGCCTGCCGGTCCCAGCGCCGCTGCGTTGTCTTGTTGTGAAGACTTCAGCTTGCCTTGTTCAAGCGTATGCCCCCAAGGCTGCTCAAGGCTGCCATGCAGAGAGGGCGGGCCGAAACCGGCTGATTCCATTGCCAGCGGCCGAAAGACGTCGCGCTGCATCAGCTCTTCCCAACTTTCGCCCGTGCGGCACTCGGCAATCAATCCCGCTGTCATGTAACCAAGATTGGAATAGGCCTCAACTTTGCCCGGCGGCTCCAGCGGCAGACTCTTCAGCGAGTCGACCAAGATCTCGCTGCGATATTCACTCACGTTTCGCCCACGGGTCAGCCACCAGTCGCGGGCGTTGGGAGGAAATCCCGCGCGGTGCTGCAGCAGTTGCTCCAGAGTGACCGAGCGATGCGACTCCGGCAGTCGCACGCTCAACTCGGGAGCTTGACTGGCGAGCGAATCGTCCCAGCGCAGCGCTCCCTGCTCGACTAGTCGCGCGATCAAGACGGCCGTGATCGCTTTGGTACAAGAACCGAGGTGAACGTGGTCGTTGATCGTCACAGGAATGTCTGCATCCGACTTGCGTTTTCCCGCGGCCGCAATCAGTGGCGGTTTGCCGACCTCACCATAAGCCAGAAAGACGGCGGGCGAGTTGGACTTGGCTAGAAGTTCCTCCGACAACTTCTGCAGCGCGTCCGATGTTTGAGCCGAGACGACCTCCAAGCGACCGACGAGAAGCAGCAGGGCGGTGGTCACTGTCGCTCGGACCAATCGGCTTTTAGTCATTTGCAATTCCCTCAGTGAAGCCTTGATTTGAAACCGTACGAACGAGAAACTGCGAGCGAAGAGCTTGTGACTAGCCGCCCCCCCATTCGCTGGTCTCGCCGATCCCTCCCGAGCCGCAGGGGTTTGTGCTAGAGTTCGAGTTCGGTGCGGCCCTGTATCAGACTACTTTGTCACGCTGCACGCCTCTACCACTTCACCGAAACTGATTGGGAAACAGTTGGCCATGTCTCGCTCCAAACTCGTCGTCGGCAACTGGAAAATGAATCTCAACCTCGCCGGAGCTCGCCAACTGGCGCAAGCTATCGCAGGCGGACTTCCGTCCTTGCTCTCGGCTCGGAATGGAAAGGTGGAAGCTGCCGCCTGTCCGGCCTTTGTCCATTTGCCTGCGGTCGCCGAGGTGCTGCGTGGCAGCCCGGTAAGCTGGGGAGCGCAAAATGTTTATCACCAGCCTGACGGAGCCTTTACGGGTGAAATCAGCACTGCGATGCTGGCCGACCTCGGTTGCCGCTATGTGATCCTCGGCCACAGCGAGCGGCGACTGGTCTTGGGTGAGCCCGACAGCGAGATCAACCGCAAATTGCTGGCCTCACTCGCTGCCGGCTTGATCCCCATCGTTTGTATCGGCGAGACGCTTGAGCAGCGAGAAAGTGGGCAAACTTGGGCGGTGATTGAGTCCCAGTTGGTGGGGTCCTTGGCCGGGCTAACGGCCGAACAAGCTGGCCGACTGGTTCTCGCTTATGAGCCCGTTTGGGCAATTGGAACGGGGAAAAACGCGACTCCCGGGCAGGCCCAAGAGGTGCATGCTGACCTTCGCAAATGGCTCACTTCGCGTTACAATCATTCGCTTGCCGATTCGGTCCGGATCCTTTACGGCGGAAGCGTCAAACCGGAAAACGCTGGCGAGTTGCTCGCTCAAGTAGACATCGATGGAGCTTTGGTTGGCGGGGCATCCCTGAAAGCCGAAAGCTTCTCAGCGATCGTCGCCGCGTGCTAAACCGCCCGTCCTAAACGGCACCGTCAAGCAGCTTGCTGCCCGGGGCCTCAAGGCTTGAGAACGCGAACCGTTGATGCGCCCATCGAGAGCTGGCGATAAATCGCCCAGCCCTGACGGTGCCTGCCAGACTTCGTTTTAAGAAGTCGAGTGCAGCGCCGAAGTTGGCCGCTCGGCACCGAACGCTCATTTCTGCCCGCTCAACACTGGCAGTCCAATCCTAGCCGCGATCTTACCAAAACGTCCTTTACGACTAATCTGTAATCGAGTGAATTCATGATCTCATTTTTCCAAGGATTCATGGCTTTCCTGCTGATCGTGACTTCGTGCTTCATGATCCTGCTGATTTTGGTTCAGCGGGGACGCGGCGGCGGAATCACTGGTGCCCTCGGTGGAGCTGGCGGTCAAAGTGCCTTCGGTTCCAAAGCAGGCGATGTCTTCACTCGGATCACCATCGGTACAGCCGTTGTCTGGATCACGCTGGCGATGATGACCATCTCGATTTTCAATCGTCCAGAAGCTGCGGTGATCGACCTTCCCGGCAGTGGCATGCGAGGGACCGCTGAGCAAACTCAACCAGCCGACCCCAATGCGGCTCAGCCGGGCGTCAGCGACACCGAAGGCGGCCAACTCCCGGGCGAGACTCCCGCGAGTGGTGCGGCTCAACCAAGCGACCCCAGCCTGAACCCTCCCGCAGCAGCACCTGCCAATCCGCCAGCAGCAACTGAGGGCGGCCAACCAGCTCCTGCCGAGGGAGCCGAAAAGAAAGACGCTGGCGGGTCCGGCGGTTAATTCACCGAACGCCACCTTAGGTCGTTCGGTTATTTGATCACGATTTTTTTGACCATTGAGCCGAACCACTTTGGTAATTGGCTGGTCAGGAACAAGCCCTAAAACGGCGACTTTTCCACGATCTTTTCGCCTTTTCCCCTCGACCCTCTGCGGGAGTGCACCTTTGTTGCTCAGCATGACCGGACATGGCCACGGCGCGGCAAGAAACGAACAAGCCGCCGTCACGGTCGAGATTCGCTCGGTGAACAACCGCTTTCTGAAGACCACCGTCTATGGCGAAGTCAGCGCCGAAATCCAATCGATGGTCGAGGAAACACTACGCAATATCATCAAGCGGGGTACGGTCTCCGTGCGGCTCCGCGTGGAGCGATTCGATCCCGAACAATACAAGCTCAACGAAACGGCGATCGCCGCTTATCAAGATCAACTCCGGCGACTGACCCACCAGACGGATGTGCCCCTAGCCGCGATCTTGGCTCTTCCCGGCGTCGTGCTCGAGCCTCAAACTTCAGAGACTGACGACCAAACTACAGAATTGGTTCAGCAAGCGCTGGGAGCGGCCCTCGACGAACTGCAGCAGATGCGGGCCCGCGAAGGGGCCTCGATGCTCGAGAACCTTAACGCCAACCTCAGTTCGTTCCGCGTGTTACTGGATGAAGTCGAAAAACTTGCTCCTCGCGTAGTTGAAAACTTCTCGCAGCGTGTTCGCGAACGGATTCAAAATCTGCTCGCCAAATACGAAATCGCTACCCAGCCAGCCGATGTGATTCGGGAAATCGGACTGTTTGCCGAGCGAGCTGATATCGCTGAAGAAACCGTTCGCCTGAGAAGTCATTTGCAACAATTCGACAAGACGACTGCGTCCAGCGAGAGCAACGGTCGCCGCCTCGATTTCCTGATTCAGGAATTTCTTCGGGAAACCAACACGATCGGATCCAAGGCTCAAGATGCCGAAATCGCTAATTGCGTGGTCGAAATGAAGACCATCATCGAGCGAATCCGCGAGATGGTACAAAACGTCGAGTAAGCCTGCCGCTGTCGACCAAACGGCCGGAGTCAATTTCGGTCGGCCCTTTTTTCCGCAGTAAACAGAGTTCACTTTTCTGATTCAAACCGGCTTTTTCCAACCCCAGCCCTCCAGCCCATGACTGTTGCCCCAGGCAAACTGGTAATCATCTCTGGTCCCTCTGGGGCCGGGAAATCTACGGTCGTGCGGGACCTGCTGCAGTCCTGCCCGCTGCCGCTGCGACTGAGCGTTTCAGCGACCACCCGGGCCGCCCGAGAGGGGGAAGTCGATGGCCAGCAATACTGGTTCGTCAGTCAGGAAGAATTCCGTCGCCGCCGGGAAAACGGGGAATTCCTTGAATGTTTCGAGGTTTTTGGGCGTGGCGACTGGTACGGAACGCCTTCCCAGCCTGTAGCCTCTGGCCTGAAAGCCGGTCAATGGATTATCTTGGAGATTGACATCCAGGGAGCACGCTCGGTGTTGGAGTCCATGCCCGACGCCATCACCATCTTTGTCCAGCCCCGGAACATCGAGGAGCTGGAACGTCGCCTCCGGGGACGCAAGTCCGAACCCGAGGCCGCTATTCAACGCCGCCTCGAAGTTGCCTGCGAGGAATTGCGCGAAGCTGCCTGGTATCAACACACAGTGATTAATGATGAGGTCCCAGCGACCTCCCGAGAAATTTGTCGTCTGTTGCACACCTACAAGTGAGTGGTCTGAATGTACGAAGAACTGAAAGAAGAAGCGATTGTCCGCAAAGTTGGTGGACGCTTCAAACTCTCCACCCTCATCCAGAAACGGTTGGTGCAGCTCAACCGTGGCGCCCGGCCGCTGATCGATACCAATTTGACCGACAAGATGGCAATCGTGCTTCAGGAAATCGAGCAGGACAAAATCTTCCTCGATACCACCAATCAGGTCCGAGCAACCTCGTCACCTGAATTCATTGATTCAATCGTTCTGGAAACGGACGACATGTAGTCAACGAACCGAGTCGATTTATCTGGCTTGTGGCAGCAGCCGCAACGCATTGCCTTCGACTCGCTTTATCCTGCCCCTTCGCAAAGGCAGTCGGATTGGTTCTGACTGTCTTTTGTTTTGCGCTGAGAGCTGTTCGCCTGTTGAGTCCAGACAAGAATTAAAGACGCGCAGATCGAAAAAGGCAGCGATGCTGCTTCCCGGCGTTCGGTCGTCAGGCGGCCCGCTTTGTAACCTGCCTCGAGTCCGGCGTTTCAGTGCCGCACAAGCGACCGCGTCTCCGCAGTACCTCGCGATAAACGGCAACCACCTCCTCGGTCAACCGCTCCGAGGTGAACCGCTGGCTGGCCTGTTCCCGACCGGTCGCCGCCAGGCGCGCAGCCAACTCGCGGTCTTGATAGAGTCGTTCAACCGATTCAATAATCCCTGCAGAACTTCGGGCTGGAATGAGCAAACCGCTTTGCTCGTGCTGCACGATTTCCGGCAGACCTCCGACGTTCGTCGCAATCACCGGTTTGCCGGACAGTTGGGCTTCGAGAGCCACCAGGCCAAAAGGCTCCTCAGTGCTGGTGACTAGAACCTGATCCATTGCGGCCATGTACTCATGCACGTTGCTGCGTCTGCCCAGCCACCGCATTTTGCGATGCAGCCCGGCCGTCGCCTGCATACGACGCATCTTCTGTACGTAGCGTTCACTGCGGTGGTAACGTCCAACCAGCAGCACGCGCAGTTCAGGTATCCTCCGAATCAATTCGGGCAGCGCCTGAGCCAGATACAATTGACCCTTGCGGGGGATAACCTCGCCGACAACGCCTAACAGGTATTCGTTTCCATCGTATCTCAGTTCACGACGAATCTTCTGTCGCTCCCGCTCAGCAACCTGCGAGAACCGTCGCTCATCGACAAAGCAATAAACCGTGCGGGTTCGGTTGGCGGGGACCAAATTGTAGCGCTGATGATACCGCTCAGTAGCCTGTGAGTTGGCGATCACGAAATCGTTGAAACGCCAGTGCAACTGAATGTAGCGATTGTGCGCCGTGGCGATCACCGGGACGTTCGTCAACCATCTAAGCAGGATGCCAAACGTATGTGCCCGACTCATATGAGTATGGATCACATCCACCTGCTCTTGTTTGACGAGCGTCTGAATTTCCTTCAAATCACCGAAAGGAAAGCGGCGGAGGTCGGACTCGATAATCCTGACCGGGAGTCCTTGGCGAGTGATCCAAGACCGAGGTCGACAGACGAGAATCGGTTCATGCCCCGCCTCCAAGAGGCGCCGGGTCAGCAACTGGCAGTAGACCAGCGCCCCGTTGATCTCTCGTCCTGAAACAACCTGCAACACTTTCACCGACTCGAGTCTCCAACTCTGATTTCAACCAGCGCGCACGGCAATTCGCAGCCCTGGCGCAAGTCGTGCTAGCAATCATCCTTGATTCGTGTTCTATCCAAGCAAAAACCAAGCCGAAGGGTCAAGGTCAGTTCCATTCGGGAGGCATGGGAGGGATCGAGTTGCGGCGATTTGGCAGGATGATATCGGTCCCTACCCGTTCACAGACTTGGCGCCAAAGCAACTCTGGGTCGCCGAAGACCAACTCTTCCGACCCGGGCAGGGAGAGCCATCCGCCTGCTTTCAGTTCGTCCTGAAGCTGTTGGCTTCCCCAGCCGGAGTAGCCTGTGAAAATCCGGAGCACGGCGTTTTTGCGCTCCAGCAGGGCTTGGATATTTTGCCGCTGCATTGAAAAGAAGACACCGGGAAGCACCTGCATCTCGGCCAGTGCCAAGCTGTCATGTAAAGCCATCAGCGGCCCTTCTACTGGACCGCCCCAAAACAAGGCTTGTTCAAACTCACCTTCCAGTTGCATCGCCTCTTTGGCTACTTCGGCCAGCGAGATCGGAAGTTGTCGGTTCAGGATCAGACCTGCGGCACCCTCGGGGTCGTGCTGGAAAATGAGCACCACGCTCCGAAAGAAATTCGGATCTTGCAGGTTGGGAACGGCGGCCAGCAGATGGCCCGCCAGCATGGGGTTGGACATGATTCTCAATTCCCTCGAAGCCGAAACTCGCTGAAAACCATTTTAGGTCCCGTCCGAGAGGCATGACAGTCGGCCCACCATGGAACAATCATGCCGATTGCGCAGATTGTAGGAATCAACGAACCGAACTCTCTTGGGTAATTCCTGTCGATTGGCCTGATTTGGCAGCCAATGAGCTATCTTTTCGCAGATTTAACCCCGGTCTGTTTTCTACGCCATGCGTCTCGGCCAATCCGAGCGAGGGCAACTCCGGGCACCGCATCTCAGCCTCTTGCAGTCCCAAATTGGATTGACCTATGAGCCTCACAACGAACAAGAACGTCAATAAATCGAGCGACTTCGACGTTCTCAAGCAACGCATCCATCAAAAACTGATTGGCAAACTCGATTTGTCTCGCGTCGGCGATCTTTCTGGCGATGCGCTTCGCCGGGAAATTCGAGTTGTGATCGAGCACCTCTGCGACACCGAAAACCATATGTTGAGCCGCTTGGAGCGGGATCGGCTGGTCGAAGAGGTTCTCGACGAGACGTTTGGGCTGGGACCGCTGGAGATCCTTTTGAAGGACTCCTCGATCAGCGATATTCTGATCAATGGACCAAAAAATATTTACTGCGAACGCGGCGGGCGGATGGAAAAGTCCAACGTCGAATTCCGCGATAATGCTCACCTCTTACAAATCATCGACCGAATTGTCTCCCGCATCGGTCGACGCGTCGACGAAACCTGCCCGATGGTCGATGCGCGTCTGGAGGACGGCTCGCGTGTCAATGCGATCATTCCCCCGCTGGCTCTGGACGGAGCGGCAATGTCGATTCGCCGTTTCGGCTCCAATCCACTGAAACTCGAAGACCTTCTGAATTACAAAGCCTTTACGCCGGAAATGGTGATGTTGCTCGAAGGAGCAATGAAGGCGCGTTTGAACATCATCATCTCGGGTGGTACCGGTTCAGGTAAGACGACGCTGCTTAACACGCTTTCCAGCTTCATTCCCAACACGGACCGGATCATCACGATTGAAGACGCGGCCGAACTCCAATTGCAACAGGACCACGTCGTCCGCCTGGAAACGCGACCTCCCAATATCGAAGGCAAAGGCCAAGTCACGGCGACTGACCTTGTTAAAAACTGCCTTCGTATGCGTCCTGAACGAATCATCATCGGCGAATGCCGCGGACCAGAAACACTGGACATGCTCCAAGCGATGAACACGGGTCACGAAGGCTCGCTGACCACGACTCACGCCAACACTCCGCGCGACTGTATTGCCCGTATGGAGACCATGATCATGATGTCCGGCTTTGATTTGCCGATTAAAGCGATGCGAACTCAAATCGCCAGCGCTGTGAATCTGGTTGTGCAGGCGAATCGCTTGCAGGGGGGTGCCCGTAAAATCACACACATTACCGAAATCGTCGGCATGGAAAATGACACCATCGTGATGCAGGATATTTTCAAGTTCATCCAGGATGGCGTCGACGAAAACGGCCGAAGCGTCGGCAAGTTTATTTGCTGCGGCGTTCGCCCCAAATGCATCGACCGTCTCGAGCAAAAAGGTATCAAACTCCCAGCCAGTATTTTCCGCGAACGCGTGATGATGCAGTGCTAGTTCCGCGAGATTAAGTCCCGACCATTTTCGGAATGACCAGCATTCCGGAGGAATCCGACATGTTCCCGGCCCTAATTCTTCTCTGCGTGGCGCTCTCTGTCAGCGGCGGCATTTATGCTGTGGCGACTCTGTTCTCGTCGGAGAAGACCGCTGTCGAGAACCGGCTCTCGGCTTTGACGCGACACATCAGCCCCTTGCTGGACAAAAACGCCCAAAACCAATCGGTTACCAAGGCGCTGAACGAAGTTCAAAACCCGCTGGAAAAGTTTGTTTCGCGGTTCCTGAATGTTCGTAAGATCCTCGATCAGGCTGGCATGGAGATGCCCGCCGCCAAACTTCTCTCCTACTGCGGCTTTTGCAGCGGCAGCGCAGCCATAGTCTATCTGCTGGTCTCGCCACTAAAGACCATTGCTCCCGTAATTGCGATTGTCTTTTTCCTGCTCCCGATCGGCGTAGTCGCCTTCAAGCGAAGGCTGCGGATGAAGAAATTCGCCTCGCAACTGCCCGATGCGCTGGACCTAATCGGACAGGCACTTCGCGCTGGCCAAAGTCTCGCCGCCGGTTTTCAGCTGTGCGCGCAGCAAACTGCCGCCCCGCTTGGCCCTGAATTCGGCCGCTGTTTCGAGGAACAAAACCTCGGCGTGCCACTCGAGAAAGCAATCATAAACATGACCGAACGCATCCCCAATCTCGACTTGCGATTCTTTGCAACCAGCGTCGTGCTGCAACGTCAAACGGGTGGTGACCTCGCCGAAATTCTCGACAAGATCGCCCGCTTGATTCGGGAACGCTTTCAGATTTTCGGTCAGATTCAAGCCCTCACTGGCGAGGGGCGGCTCTCCGGTGCCGTGCTCCTCGGGCTGCCCCCGGTACTCTTCGTCGCGATGCTGTTCTTAAACAACGAATACATCATGAAGCTTGTGACCGAACCACTCGGAAGAAAAATGTTGGCCGGTGCCGCGGTAATGCAAGTCCTCGGCGCGATCGTGATCAAGAAAATCATCACCATCAAGGTCTAGAGCGGAGTTATCGCATGTTGGACAAAATCGATTTCATCGCGCTCCTCCCCTACGCCCTGTTCGCAGCTTGCTCAGGGGTATGCTGGATTCTCGGTGACCTTTTTGTGACTAAGAAAAACCGAGCCGAAACCAGGCTTGCAAAAATCCGCAGCCAGATTCTCGGGGCTCCCCAACCGGTAGTGAAAGAGACAACCGTCGAGGGATTGACCAAGATGCTCGAAAGAGCCGCACCTCAAGTCGGCACGAGCCTCCAGCCCAAGAACGAAAAGGAACTCAGTAAGCTGGCCCACAAACTCTCCACGGCCGGCTTCCGCAGTGACAATGCCACACTCCTCTTCTCAACCATTAAGGCACTTTGCTTGATGGTCGCCCTCGTTCTCGGCGGTGGAATCGGCATTCTGCGGTCTGGATATACCTCCAGCGGCATGATCACCGCCCTCGGTATCGCCATCGTCGGTCTGATGATTCCTGAGCTGATCGTCTCACTGATCGCGAAAAAGCGGAAGGAAAAGATCTTCCTCGGACTGCCCGATGCGCTCGACATGCTCGTCGTCTGCGTCGAAGCCGGTCTCGGTCTGGACCAAGCCATGCGAAAAGTCTGTGACGAACTCGAGGATAGCCACCCCGTCATCGCCCTCGAATTTCGCACTTGTAACCAGCGCCTGCAAATGGGCCAGTCCCGCGCTGAAGTCCTCGAAGAACTCGGCGAACGCAATGGCGTGGATGACCTCAAAACGCTAGCATCGATCATGGTGCAGTGCGATCGCTTCGGCACCAGCGTCGGCACGGCTTTGCGAACCCAATCGGATATGATGCGGACCCGCCGTCGGCAAATCGCTGAAGAAAAAGCAGCCAAAACAGCTGTGAAACTTCTTTTTCCGCTCGTGCTTTTCATCTTCCCCGGTATTTTCGTTGTACTCGTTGGACCCGCCGCAATCCAAATGATCGACGAAATGCTTCCAGCTATGCAAAAGTAGTCGCTCAACTCGGAATTTCTTCCGAATCGCGCCACACCGCACCCCCGTTAGTACCTCTACCAATCCGATAATTGGTCTAGGCAAAGTAGCGCCGTGACAGAGTCGTTCGCAGTCGCTTTGGGAAGCTTTTCCGACGAGGGCCGCGATCAGACTGCATGAAAGCGTCGCCCAATCGAGACAACCGCAAACTTGATTGTCTCCCGCCGGTTCAGGATGTTACGCACTTTAGGAAGGGATTTGTCATGAAGCTATCAACAGGATTTCTGTTGGCCGCAGCCTTCGCCATCGCAGCATTGCCGGGCGTTAGCTCAGCACAATCGAGCGGCGCGCCCTGTAACGACTGCAATACCAACTCCCAATTTGGCTGGAGTAGTAGCTCCCAAGCGGTCGCTCCCGCTCAAGCCGGCAGGCACTTCTCGCGGGCTTACGAACAGCACAACTTGATGTACCAGAGAAATCAAGCTTGGCCGAGACCTTTCACCTGCTGGGACCGAGCGGCCTACTTCAACACTTGGAACCAGATGTATACCGCTGGCTTGGCCGGTGAGTCCACTCTCAGCGATTCTCACTTCGACTCAGAAACCGGTAATTTGAACCAGATGGGCGAACAAAAGATCCAAATGATTTTTAGAAACCTGCCGGAATCTCAACGCGGCCTCCTGATCGCTGAAACCCGCGACCCTAACCAAAATAACCAACGACTGGAGGTCGCGCGAAATGCTGTCCGTAACTGGTACGGCGAGGCATTTGCCTCGCAAGTTGCGCTTACCAGCAGGGTTCCCCAACCCGCCAGCGGTGCCAAGGTCTATGCCGTGAATACTCGTTATTTGTCAAACTTGCCATCGCCGACAATCGATAACTCGGCAGGCGGTGGTGGCTCTGCGGGCGGGGACACCGGCGCCGCCGGCGGTTCGTCGGGTGGAGGTGGTTCCAGTAACGGGAATTAAGCTGCCGCGGCACGCAGGCCAAGTTATCAAACGGGTTGGCTACTTGGTCGACGGAAGGGATTTAGATTCAAGCTGTTCGGCTGAGCTCTGCCCTGACTGCCCCGGCTCTACCGACCCGGGCAGTGGTTTGCCGGTGACAACCGCATCGAGCTTGATGAGCGCTTGCTGGTACTGACTCTTCATTCCATTGACGAACGCCATCCGCAGCCAGCCATAGAAAGGTCCCGTGGGCAGTTGCCCGTCACTAGACCATTTCAAGCGCGTTCCCGATCCGGCCACTTGCAGTTCAAAGCGGCTCGTCATGCGCGGAAAATCCCCGAACTCAACTACGTACTCGAGGCTTCGGTCGGGCTCGCTCCCCGTAATCCAGAGTTTGCCCGAACCGCGAGGCTCCTTCAAAGTCTGAACCGCGCCGACGCCCTCGACTTGCGGCCCATATTCAACCGCAAACATGGAATCCTTGTTGGTGGCCCACTGCGACCACTCGGGCCAGCGATCGAGCCGATTGAGATAAGCAAAGACCTTTTCCGGCGGCGCGTCGATCACGACTTCCGCAGATGTCTGGTAAGCGTGCGGCAAGAGCATGCCGATCAGGAGAAACAGCAGCACAAGCACCGCTGCCGCACCAAAGACCCTTAAACCGATGTTGATGATCGGGGGCAAGTTTCAGCTCCTGTTTCACGGTCAAAGCCCACAAGTGCGCTTCTCAATGTTGATGTCCCGGGAGGTACTCAATCGCGACCGCAATCGCCACTCCCATCAGCATCATCAGCGACAAGCGAAAACGGTCGTGTGAGTGGAAGTGTAATTCAGGCAGCAAATCGCCCAGCGATATGCAAAGAAACACGCCGGCTGAAACGGCCAGCGCCAGCCCGAGAATCCACTCCCGCCAACCGACAATCTGGTCGATCGAGAGCGCGAACAGCATTGCGCCGAGCGGACACATCGCGGCAAAGATCAAGTTTACAAAAAACTGCCGCGACATCGGCCAACCGCGAGCAGCCATCAAAGAGGTGATCGAAAGAGCATCCAGCGGCTTGTGCATCACAATTGCCAAAAACGTCCCCAGCCCGGCCAGCCAATTCGTGGCCGATGCCTCTGACTGGCAGGCCGCAGCCAGCGCGATCCCGTCGAGAATCGTGTGTACCGCCAAGCCAAAGCAAAGCCCCATCCAGCTGAAATCCAACTGACCAGAATGAGCCGAGCAATTCACATGATGGTGGCCACCATCACAAAGTTGCGGACGCGGCAGAGCGTGCTCGACGGCGCCCAGTTGAACCAACTCTCCGCCGCTCGGCAGCCCTTTGCCGATCGGCTGGGAATGAGCATGGCCATGGTCATGCTCATGTGATTGGTCCTGACACGCCTCGCGGCTATGCCCCTCGTCCTCCAAGCCCAAGTCGTGCTGGTGGAAGTGAAACATCCGAATCAGGAAGAACATCAGCAGTAACCCCGCCAAACAGCCGCTCATCGCGACTCTCTTCTCAACCAGCGAGATAGAGTGGGGCAATAAATGGAGTAGGGCAACTCCCAGCATCACTCCTGAAACCAAACTCAAAGTCATCTGAATTCGGCGATGGGTGAAGCGAACCAAGCCCGGTAGCGCTCCGCCAAAAGCAGATGCTAACGCGACCAGGATGCAGTAGATAATCAGCGTCGTATACATGCTGCTGCTTTACCAGCTCATTCTCTTTCATGTGGCCATCAACTGACGACCGCGAGATAAATTCGTAAATGTCGTTGTCCTCTCGGCAGCATCGACCGCTCTTAGGGCTACCGACTTGAACTGCCAAAGCTCGCTAATTGCGGACTCGAAACAAGCGAGAGCGGGCCGGTAGCGCCGCCAATTCGACGCCACCTTGCTTGAGCCCTTCGCCTATCCGCCGCGCAATCTCGACGGCGTTGGGCGTATCGCCGTGGACGCAGATCGTATCAACTGCCACGCCAAACTGCGAGCCGTCAGCGAGTTCCACGGCATTCGTCCGAACCATCCGCAGAGCAGTCTGTGCAGCCTTTTCGGGGTCAGAAATCAGAGCACCCTCTGTACCCCTCGGCAAAAGACTGCCGTCCGCAGCATAGCGGCGGTCGGCAAAAACTTCGCTCGCCGTGACTAGCCCCAACCGCTGACCTGTCTCGTTCAAGACGCTACCTGCCTGCCCAACCAGGACGCATTCCGGGTCGTGCGCCAACATCGCGTCAACGATCGCCTCCGCGACAAGGCGATCGCGAAAGGCGCGGTTATACAGCGCGCCGTGTGGCTTCACGTGACTCAACCTGATCCCTTCTGCTTTCAGCAACCCCGCAACCGCCGCAATCTGATACAGCACCCAGTCGCGAACCTCATTGGCTGGCAGATCCATTTCTCGCCGGCCAAAACCTTCGCGGTCCGGATAACTGGGATGCGCTCCGACGGCCACCCCAAGCTGCTGCGCTGCGATCGCCAACTTGCGAATCCGACTCGGATCTCCCGCATGCAGTCCACATGCAAGATTGATCGATGTGACCAGCGGCAACATCGCCAACTCCTCGGCCAATCCCGCGGCGCCAGGCAACTCTCCCAAGTCACAATTCAAATCGACTTTCTGGCTCATTCCCCCAACCCTCTCTATTGCTCAGCCCGAACCCATCGCTGGAGCGTCTCACTGATCTGCTTCATCCCCTGTTCTTGCTTCCTGAAAGCCTCATGGGCTTCTTTCAGCTCAACTTCGACGAAACGCAAACGACTCCCCGGAGCCAGTTGCCCGGCAAGGGCCCAGTCAGCCGCGATGACATGGGCAAGTTGAGGATAGCCTCCAGTCGGCGCGCCATCAGCCATTAAAAGTAGACTCTGTTCGGCGCCTTGAGGCAGTTGCAAGGTGCCCCGCACCGTACCGCTGGAATTTAGCTCACCCAGCGATCGGCGAAAACGAAGTGCCGGACCAGACAAACGAAATCCCATTCGATCGGACTCCGGCGTTATCTGAAACTCCCCGAAAAAAGCTTTCTGGCTCGCGGAATCAAGCTCCGTGAAATGTCGACCTCGGATAAATCGCAAGGCAACCACGCCATCATCGATCAGAGGCAGGGGGCGAAAGAACCAGGGAACCGAACGGAAAGGCTTGTCACCCAGACGCCCCAGTCGCTCCTTGACCTTCAGATTTAACTGACTCTCCCGACCGCAAGGAAGTTCATCTCCGCTGCGAAGCGCACGCCCCTGCCAACCACCCCAGCCCGCGCGGAGCATCGTCGATTGGCTTCCGAGCAAACGCTCTACTCTTATTCCACCAGCGACCGCTAAGTAACCACGTCCCCCGCTGGAACCCGCCGGTCCAAAGCGGACTCGCGTTCCGCGGTTCAGCAGCACCGGCCGCTGCAAGGGAAAGTTAAACTTCTTTCCAGCCCACTCTACTTTGGCAGAAAAATCGGCGCCCGCGAAGGCGACCAGCGTCTCTTCAGTGAATTCGATCCCAACCCCCAGCACCGTCATCTCGATCGTCGCTTGATCGGAAAGGTTCCCGACAAGCAAGCTCGCCAGGCGGTGAGAAACCGGATCCATCACGCCGCCCCAAGGCACTCCCAACGAGCCAAAACTGGGGCGCCCCAAATCCTGTAGCGTAGAGCAAAGTCCGGGCTGGTCAATCCGCAGTAAACTCACTCCGCAGCCCTCTCGATCTCGAGATACTCCTCCGCCGAGACCTGTCGAAACCGGACCCGATCACCGGGCTGCAGCAGCGAAGCTTTCGCTGCGTGCGGATTGAACAGCCTGACCGGCGTTCGGCCAATGATTTGCCAACCGCCCGGAGACATCACGGGATAAATTCCAGCTTGATTGCCGGCGATCGCAACCGACCCAGCAGGCACATTCAACCTCGGCCGGTCCTTCCGCGGAACCTGCAGTTCTATCGGCAAACCGGCAAGGTAAGGAAAGCCAGGCATGAAGCCGAGCATCCTTACGACGTACTCCGCGCCACTGTGTCGCCGAACAATTTCGCGGCTAGTCAGTCCGGTCAAAGCAGCAACCGCCTCCAAATCGAGCGCATAGTTCTCGCTGTAGCAAACCGGCAGTTCTACGACCCGACTTTCCATAGTCGTCGATTCGAGCTCAGAGAGCGTATTGCGAGCGCGACGATGGATCTCTTCCCAGCTGTTCCAGACCATTGGGTCGTAGTGGATCGTCAATGAAAGAAAACCCGGCACCGCTGCAATCACGCCCTCGCAAGGTTGCTGCTGAAACAGGCGAACGGCAGCAACGTTGGCATTGATCAGTGATTGGTCATCCAATCCCTGCCACAAGACTTCCACAGCCGTATCGCCAAGTGGTGCAAGCTCAAATTGAATTCGACCAGCCACGATCTGCTCTCCGGAATATTTAAACTGGCCTGTTGGTGGCCAGTCCCCGAGAGACCATCATAACCCGCCCTGAAGTATTGGGCATTCGGTCAAAAAATAGAACGTTTACGGCAGAGTTGAGAAATTGAGGGAGAGACAGAGGCCGTTTGAGTGGGACTCATGGGAGGAGAACTTTCGAGAGGCGATCCGAACTTGCGCGGTCGGCGAGGTCGGGAGACCTGCGCCGAGCGCGATCATTCCGCATTCAGAGTCGTCTACCGGTCTGCGTAAACCCGCGTGCTCTCTTCCTTGCTCACGTTCATCTCGCGCTGGTCGGCTCGAAGTCTTGCGACGACCCGGTGCTCGCCCGGCGCAGCCGCGGCGGCTGTGATGAATGTCTCGAGAACCTCGCCCGGTCGAATCGCGGCGATCGGAGCAAAGACGACCTCCTGTCCACGGACTTCACCGGCCCGCCGATTGTCGACCGACACGGGGCGGATGCCTTGCTCGGCACTGAATGTCAGCTGGATGTTCGTGGCGACAACGGTCCCTTGATTAATCAAACGAACGCGGTAGCGGGTTTCACTGCCGACCTCAATCACATCGTCTACGTCATCGATCTCAAAGAACAGTTCAACCAAATCCTCAACGACAAGCGGTTGCCGGAAGGTGGTCTTCTGATCCAAGTCTGCGGTGGCGATGAACTCGATGTTTTGCTCACCCACTTCGACGGGAGTCGTCGTCAATTGGACGCTGACTGCTTGTGAGACATTCAGGCGATCGAGGCTCCAATACACGGCATTTGAGCCGGGGTCGTATTGTCCTTGATTGTTTGCCGAAACAAACTTTACGCCCCGCGGTAACTTGGCTACCAAGTCGAGATTGGTGGCGATAGCCGTACCGGTGTTGCGAATTGAAAAGGAGTGTGTGGCGTTTCGCTTCAGGTACCTCCGGTTGGGACCTTCGCTGGCCAAGGTCAATTGAGGTGCGACAACCTCCATATCGATCTGATGTTCGGCATGCAGGCCGCCCTGACCAGAGACGAGAATCGTATTGCGAAAACGTCCGATCTGAGCAGCGGAAAGGTTCAGGTTGACCTTTTTGGATTGCCCCGGAGCCAACGTTCCAATTTCGTACTCGAGCTCGTTAAAGTCTTCAGCAAACTTCAGTTGTGGCGGAACGGTCTCCTGCAAGACAACATCCTTGGCTGGACCATTTCCAAGATTTCGCACTGTGATCGCCAGTGGAACGCGATCGCCAATCGTCACCTTGCCGGGGCCGGAATGCTCCACGGCCAATTGTGGCTTGGTCACCATCACGCGCATCGAAGCTGGCGTGGCGAAAGTAACTTGAGCGACCGACCCAATCTCGCCGGTCTGCTTGGGCTGCAGCGTAAGCACGATCGAGCGATCCTCGCCCGGCTTGAGCGAACCGAGTTCCCAGACCAGCCCGCCGTTGGCTCCCCGGTTTGCCTCTGGCACAGCCTTTACAAACTGCGCCCCGCGCGGAACTTGGTCGGTTACGCGAACTTCGTTGGCAACTACCCGCCCGACATTTCGGACCACGATTTTGAAATCGGTTGGCTGGTCAACTTGAATCTCACGCGGTGCGACCTTCTCGATCGAAAGTGCTGGAACTTGCTCGCCTTCCAGTTCGGCTTTCCCCGGAAGCCCAGCGCCTGCTGGTGCTGCGGGTGAATTGGGCAGGGCATCTCGAACTAAGTTTGCATTGTTTCCCAAGCCAACCGGGCTGGAGGGATAATTCGCCGGAGCCGCACCAGCTTGCATTGCAACGGGGGCCGCTCCAAGTGCAGGTGCTGGCGGCTGAGAATTCCCGGGCGGTGTTGTCACCGGAAGCTGCGGGCCGACTGCGCCACTATTGCCCAGAGCAGAAGCCGCTGCCGCACCAGTTTGAGGTAAAGGTGGCGCGCTACCGAAAGAGCGGTTCAAGCCATTCGAAGTTCCCGCTCCGGGGGTACCACTGGAAGCTGACGGTTGGTCGCCAAACCCGATCGTCGGCGGCGGTGCGCCTGCCGAACCAGGACTTGAAGTGAGCGGAGGAGGGCCGCTCAAAGGAGCTCCGTTTAAGCCCTGAGCCGAAGCGGCCCCTGGATTGCCTGAGGATCCGATTGGAGCTGCTTGTGCACCAAACCCACTCGGTGGTGTCGACGGTGACTTCGAATCAAAGGAGTTGGTAGGCGGAGCGGCAGAAGGATTTGCTGAAGCCACAGGACCAGCTCCCGCGACATCGCGAAGTGAATTCACTACCGGTGGAGGACCGCTGCTGGTCGAGCCTGAGCCAAATGAATTTTCTTTCGGTGGCAGCATACTGGGTGCGACGGGGCTGCTTGAACTTGCCGAGCCACCAGCGAACTCGGGAGGGCTGGCTGGGGGCGGACCGGCACCAGCGGGACCACCAAAATTCGGGGGAGCGAGTTCACTTGGCTTGCGACCAGCGTTTTCCATTCCGGCAGCAAACGGTGCAGCGCCACTGCGACTTGCCGAACCGAGATCGCTTCCAGTCGCAGGAGGCTTCGGCGCCGTGCTCCCAGTCGCTGGATTACTCGCAGGTTGAGCCGAGTCCGAAAATTGATTCGGCGATTGTGGCCTCGGCTGATCTCCAAGACTCGCCAACGCACTGGGCGTCGCTGTCTCTCCGCTCGTCAATTTGAATTCTGTCCCGCTCCCAGAACGAGTTGGGGCGGAGCCATTTGCAGCCGAGTTTCCGCCTGATGGCGATTGAGGTGTTGGCAAAGCCGGCTTGGCGGCAGCAATTGGATTGCTAGACGAATCGCCGGCTCCAGGACTCTCGGTCCTTACCAAGTTCAAATCAGAAAGCACAGGTGGCTTTGTCGCTGTCAAACTGGAAGGACTGAGTTCCTCGCTCGGGGATGCCTGTTCAGCCGACTCTGCACCGCCCTCGGACTCGCTCGCAGCGACTTCTGCGGGCAATGCTTCGGGGGAATTTTCATTACTGCTCAGGAGTGCTCGAGGCGACTGATCACCTGCTTCGCTCGCAGCCGCCTGTTCGGTTTCCGGGGGCGCATTTTTCTCGCCGAGAATTGATTGCACCACCGCAAAGGTCCCCAGCGCTGCGAACAGTCCCACCGGGATGACTTTGATCCAGAAGCTGCGATTCAGCAGCGACTTCTTGCCCAGTGCGGTCTCAGTGCTTTCGGTCATTTCACAAATCCATTCGTGAATCGGCGGCATCGATAAATTATTTTGGCAGTCATGACGGCGAGTGAGGCGTATCGGCAAGCCACTCAGACCGTCCGATCCTGTACTCACTGGCGCGGCTCCCAGCCGCGACCGTCTTGGCTACGACCGGCGCGACCACCGGCTCCGTTCATCGCGCAGTTGAGCCCCGCGCAAAGCGATGCTGCGACCAGCCGCCTCGCAAAAGTTGGCAAAGGCCCGCAAGCAATCGTTGTCAGGGATAACCTGTGCTCCGAAATAGGCAGACAAAAGTCCGCCTCAGTCGACATATCCGGCCAGATCCTTACCAGAATTCCCAAATCAGCAACAACCCCAAAACGGTCCAAGCCTCGCAACCGCCTTTTTAGGACAGCTCTGAAACCGGCTTCACCGGTGCTAGCTGAAGGTTGGGATACCCCGCCGCAGACGAATGACTATGATAGGGCGAGTCTGGGACAGGACGCGGATGGGGGTGGCTGGGTAAATGGGCGTTGAGGCCCATCGAAAGCAACTTCCTGACGATTGCTATCAAACTCATACAGTCCTTTATCCCCACCCTCCGCCTTTATCAACTTTTCTCCTAATCCCCATTTGGAACGACTTTCCGGCGCGCATGAAATCAGTTTCAGTTGCAGTACTGGCCGGACTTGCGAAATTCTTCAGCGGCGCGACCGTGCGCTGGGTGGATTGTGAACCGGACGCTTGTCAGCGGGTTTATTTTGCCAATCACACCAGCCATCTCGACGCCTTGGTTCTCTGGGCTTCGCTTCCGAAACAACTCCGATCGGTCACCCGCCCCGTGGCGGCCAAGGATTATTGGAATGGAGGGCCGGTCCGCCGCTACGTCTCGAGCCTGTTCAACGTGATTCTGATCGATCGGAAAAAGGTGAAGGCTCGAAACAACCCGATCGACATGATGATCGAAGAGATTGGCAACCGGGATTCGTTGATTGTTTTTCCCGAGGGAAGCCGCAATCCGACCGGAGAAATGCGCGAATTCAAGAGCGGAATGTATTACTTGGCCAAGAAACGGCCTGACCTTGAGTTCATGCCTGTTTATATTGACAACTTGAATCGCGTGATGCCCAAGGGAGAGTTTCTCCCGGTGCCGCTCCTTAGCTGCATCACCATCGGACCTCCACTCTGGTTGGAAGCTGGAGAACGGAAGCATGATTTTCTGGGACGAGCCCGTCAAGCCATTATCAAACTCAAGGAACAGGACTCGAACGAACCCTAATGTTGACTGCGCAGAATTTTTTCTCCTCCATCCCGAGCTGGCTACCCTTGCTCCAGACCTGGTTTGATACCAGCCTGCTGGATACCAAGACGCTCATTCTGCTGGTTGCCATCCTGTTGGTACTCGGATTCTGCTGGGTGGGCTCAAGACTACTGCGGCGGCAGCCGGCGGCCAACCTCGACGCCGCAATCGTTCGGACATTTGACAATCGAGTCTCAGCGTGGCTGACGATCTGCGTACTGCTGGCCGTGACAATGATGTTTGGCCGAATTTTTACCGTCGTCTTTTTCTTCTTTGTTTCGTTCTGGGCGCTGCGTGAATTCATCACGATGACGCCGACTCGGCGTGGTGATCATAGGACCCTCTTCTGGGTCTTTTTCCTCTTCACGCCGCTGCAATACATCATGGTTGCGCTAGACTGGTACAACCTCTACACGATCGTCATTCCGGTGTACGCCTCGCTCTTCATTCCGGGGCGAATCGCGATGACTGGAGATACCAAGCGATTTCTCGAACGAATCGCCAAGATTCAGTTTGGTCTGCTGATTTGCGTTTACGCCCTGAGCCACGCCCCGGCACTCCTCTACCTGAAACTGCAAAAGCTGAACCTCTCGAGCTATGAGTGGGAGGTCTGGGACGGCAAGCCCGCCGGCATTTTGCTTTACTTCGTTGTTATGGTGCAGATCAGCGACACCCTGCATTTCGCCTGGGACCGGCTGTTCGGCAAACACGTCATCGCTCCCACAGTCAACGCCACGCGGACGTGGGAGGGGATCATCGGCGCCGCCGTTGGCACGGCTATCGCCGGCATGCTGATTCAACTATTGCTGCCGGTCACTCCTTTCACCTGGTACGGTGCCGGGATTATGGCCGGTCTGATTAGCGTGATGGCTTCATCGGGCAGCATGACGATGTCGGCCATCAAACGCGACCGTGGAGTGAAAGACTACGGAACACTGGTTCACGGACACGCAGGGGTTCTCGACCGAATCGATTCGGTTTGCTTCGCAGCCCCGATTTTCTTTCACGTCACTCGATTTTTTCTCCAGCGCCCTGAAACCGCCCCCGAAATGGTTCGGCAACTCACTGGCGTCTTCAACCTTTGAGCAACCAAGGCGGCATGAACAATCCATCCATTGCTCCCGAACTGACGGCCGCGTTGGCCCAGGCCGGGATCGTCGACCTCTCTCCTGAAATCCAAGCCAAACTGCAAGCCTATTGCAAGCTGCTTTGGGAGCGGAATCAGGTGATGAACCTGACCCGTCACACGACTTACGAACAATTCGTCTTCCGCGACCTGCTCGACTCTTGGCACCTCGCCCGCCTGCTCAAGCAAGGCGAGCAGATTCTCGATATCGGTAGCGGCGGCGGTGTTCCCGGCTTGCTGCTGGCAATTCTCCGCCCCGACTTGAGCATTACCCTGAGCGACTCCGTGAAAAAGAAAGCTCGGGCCCTCGAGGAATTCGCCGAAGCTCTCGGCTTGGATGTTGAAGTTTACGATTGCCGAGCCGAATCGCTGCTCGAGAGTTTTCGCTACGACACCACCGTCGCGCGGGCCGTTGGTCCGCTGGCCAAGCTGCTGCCGCTGTTCCGTCGCGACTGGGTGCATGTGGGGCGATTGCTGCTGGTCAAAGGACCTCGCTGGAAAGAAGAATTGCAGGAAGCGAAGCAAGCGAGCGCGTTTCTCGACCGGGAACTGCAACTTGCAGTCCGCGCCGAATACCCGATTCCGGGCGATACGTGGTCGAGCTACATCCTCGAGATCCGGCCACAGCCCGACCAAGAGCGGGATTGAGCGGAACTCTCGTTCAGCACGCGACCAGCAAACGGCCGTCCGTAGCTGGCTAGTCATGGCTCCACCGACACAAGGTCGAGTGGTGGCCCAATGGCTGCTTTGTCTTCGTTTAGTTCTCTTCGTTTAGCCCGTCGCCAGCGGCGAGGTGCAGCGCAAGTTGATCAAACGACAAAATTCTGCCGGCCGCTTTTCTTCCTCAGCCGGGTCCTCGCGCCAGCCCCC
>JBJTQD010000379.1:0-2275 GCA_046075445.1 Planctomycetota bacterium | reverse complement strand
GCCGAAGTGGTGCTGAAGGCTACCAAGGTGGATGGCATTTCTAGCGCTGACCCGAAAAAAGATGCCTCGGCCACGCGCTACAGCAGCATCAGCTTTGACGAGGCGATTTCCAAGCGTCTGCAAGTGATGGATGCCACTGCATTCGCCTTGTGTCGCGACCAGAAACTGCCGATTCGCGTGTTCTCGATCATCAAATCCGGTGCGTTAAAGCGCGTTGTGCTCGGTGATGATGAGGGCACGCTTGTGCATGTCTGATCTATATCGAACGTATTACAGGAGAAACACATGACCCCTGCTGAGGTTAAGAAAAATACCGAGCAAAAAATGCAGAAATCGATCGAGACCCTGAAGGCCGACTTGGCCAAGGTGCGTACCGGTCGCGCGCATGTAGGTATTCTGGATCATGTCAACTGTGGGCAGACGAAGAAACAGCCGAAATGTTTGGACTTGATGGAATGCTGGCTGATTTGGATTCTCGCGGTGTTTGCCGGGGATTTAGCCTAGCGAATGAGCAGAAAAGACCGATTTTGTCAGGCGACCGAGGGACTCGCTGACAAACTCTGGGCTCATTCCGATATTTAGTCGGCTCAGAGCCCGTTATCCTGAGGCTGACCAGTGCGGATAGGCGGACGCAGGACTGTTTTTAATCGCTAAAATCCACTCTTTTTCCCTAGCTTTCCACTCCCATGTCGACCGCTCCCGAAACTGCTGAAACTGAAATGGCCGTCCAGCCAGAAGCAGTTGTCGCGACCAAGCCGGGGAGAGGGAAGAAGCGGGCTCCGCTAATGCGGATGAACTGGGAAGACCTCCTGTTTATGCACTGGCCGGTGAAGCCAGACCAACTGCGAAAGCTGCTCCCGGATAAAGTCGAACTTGAGACTTTTGACGGCAAGGCTTGGCTGGGCATTGTTCCCTTTCGAATGTCGGGTGTTGGTTTTCGCGGGCTGCCGAACCTTCCGTTCGCTTCGGCCTTTCCCGAACTGAACGTCCGGACTTATGTGAACGATGGTCGCCGCTCAGGTGTTTGGTTCTTTAGTTTGGATGCGACCAGTCGCATGGCGGTCTGGGGCGGTCGAGTTCTCTATCGGCTGCCTTACAAGAAGGCGCGGATTGAAATTGAGCGGGATGCCCATTGGTTCCGCTACAACAGTCGCCGCGAAGTCATCGGCAGTCGCAAAGCCGAACTCAAGGTTGAGTATCGACCCCTGGGCCAAAGCTACACGACGAAAGAGGGTACGCTCGAGCATTTCTTGACTGCTCGCGACTGCCTGTTTACCCAAGGCGCTTGTGGAAGAATCTTCCGCGGAGATGTGAGGCACCCGAGTTGGCAACTGCAGTCGGCTCAGGCGATCATCCATCACAACACGATGGCCGAACCGTTGGGGATTAAACTACCGAGCGATTGCTCCGTGCTGCACTTCTCGCGAAGGACGCGGGTGCTTGCTTGGTCTCTGCGCGAGCGAAGTCGCGACTGAGGCCTTTTTCCAGCGGTCATCTTTTCCGTTATTGAGCCACATAGCTCAATTCCCGACATCCTGCCTGGCGTGACGAACGTTCCAGGCAAAGCAGCAAGTCGGCCCGCGGTATACAATGGGGCTGATGATTGAACGCTCTGTTTTGAGGGAGTGGCTGTGAAGGGCTGGCGAGTTCGAAATCTCCGTTGCTGTTGGCTGGTGGGTTATCTGCTTACTATCCAGCTGTTGAGCTCGACCGCCGTCGGCCAGGAGCTGGAGGCGAGGGCGGTAGAGTTGCCGACTGTTCCGGCCGACACGTTGCCGCCAACGGAACTGCCAACTCAGATTCCTCAAGGATTTGACCGCTGGCCTGAGCCGCCGGTGGACAATCCGCTGACGCTAGAGAAGGCTTTGCTGGGTAGGCGTTTGTTTTTCGATCCCATTCTCTCGCGCGATGGGAGTATTTCCTGCGCGAGTTGTCACTTGCCCGAGCATGGGTTGGCCAGTCCCGATCCGGTGGCGATTGGCATCGGTGGGCTGAAGGGGCGGCGAAATTCGCCTTCACTGTACAACATGGCTTGGAGAAAGAGTTTGTTCTGGGATGGCCGAGCCGCATCGCTGGAGGAGCAAGCCCTAGCGCCGATTGTCAGTCCGCAGGAATTGGGAAGCGACTTGCCGGCTGTGATCGGGCGTTTGCAGCGGCATGCGGATTATCCGAAGTTGTTCGCCGAGGCCTTTCCGCAGGCTGAGGCTTCGGTTTCCGAAGCGAATCTGGCCAAGGCTTTAGCCAGCTTTCAGCGGACACTGGTGCGAGCCGGTTC
>JBJTQD010000378.1:0-4273 GCA_046075445.1 Planctomycetota bacterium | reverse complement strand
TGATGGTCGGCGAACGACAGATTCTGGCGGAGCAAATTGCGGA
This sequence comes from Planctomycetota bacterium, assembly GCA_046075445.1. Taxonomy (GTDB): domain Bacteria; phylum Planctomycetota; class Planctomycetia; order Pirellulales; family Pirellulaceae; genus BJ22. Next base: position 4,230 of record JBJTQD010000378.1, on the reverse strand, counting down.
ATTTGAGCGGAATCATCCCGGCGTGCGCGTTGAAGCACTCTATAAGGAGACCGAGGAACTGCGCAGCGGCTTCCAGGCTGCGGCCCTCGCCGGAATTGGTCCAGACCTGATCTACGGACCTTCCGATGCCATCGGCGCCTTTGTGACGATGGGCCTACTCAGCGACCTCCAGCCCCATTTCTCGGCAACGGAACTCGAAGAATTCGTCGACCAAGCTGTGATTCGGGTCCCTTCCGAAAACAGCCCCCCATCCGGCCCCACTCCGGTCTATCAACTCGGCGATCGACTCGGCAATCACCTGGCCCTCGTGATCAACCGCAGACTGCTCGCAAATCCGCCCGAGACGACAGACCAGCTGGTGGAATTTGCCAAAGCGAACACCGTTGATCGCGACGGCGATGGAAAGCCCGAAGTCTACGGCCTTGTCTGGAACTTTACCGAACCGTTTTTCCTGATCCCATTCCTGACGGGGCACGGTGGCTGGGTCTTCGCCGACGACTCCGCCACGACCCCAAATCTCGATTCCAGCGGCAATGTCGCCGCGATCGAATTCGTCAATCGACTTCAAGCAGTCCATAAAGTCTTGCCACAAAATTGCGATTACGAAACAGCCGATGCGCTGTTCAAAAACGGGCAAGCCGCAATGATTATCAACGGCGACTGGAGTTGGGCTGAGTATCTGGCCAATCCAAAGATCGAAGCCGCGATCTGCGTCCTGCCTACCGTTTCGTCGACCGGAAAGCCGATGCAGCCAATGGTCGCGACCAAAGGTTACTCGCTGAACAAGAACACCAGCCCCGCCCAAGCCGAACTCGCCGCGAAGCTGATCCGCTTCCTCCTCTCTGAGCCGGTTCAGGCAGAGTTTTCAGCACAACTCAAGATCCTCCCCTCGCGCAAGTCGCTGCTCAACTCGCCAACACTTCAAAGTGATCCGACTTTGAAAGCCTCTTACGCGCAAGCAGAGCGTGGCCGCGCAATGCCGGTGGTCTCCGAACTTCGAGCCGTATGGGATGCGATGCGCCCGCCGTATCAACTGGTCCTCTCCGGAAATCTCGCTCCAGCAGATGCGGCCAAAGAGATGCAAAGCGACGCGGTCAAACGAATCGCTGTGATGAACTCGCCACCACAACCGGACGCGACTGCTCCTTTCTTGATCTGGCTGCCATTAGCCCTCCTCGGCGGACTCCTCTGGTGGCAGCGCGGATTCTGGAGCCAACTCTGGAACGATTGGCGGCGCAACCCACTCGCATACTGGCTTGCGATCCCAGCGCTCATCGTCACGTTCGCGACGATCATCTATCCGTTTTGCTTCAACCTCGCCGTCTCTTGCTCCAACATGTCACTCCGACATTTCAACGACTGGCGAATCACCGGACTGCAGAACTACTGGGAAGTCTTTCGCGAGCCTGCCTTTCTTCGCGTAGCACTGCTGACGCTCGTTTGGACTTTCGTCAACGTCTTCTTACATGTGGCACTCGGCGTACTTCTGGCGATCACGCTCAACGGCCCCGTTCGGTGCAAGTCGATTTACCGACTGCTGCTGATCCTGCCTTGGGCGATTCCCGCCTACATTACGGCACTCTCTTGGCGCGGAATGTTCGATGCGGAGTACGGTGCGGTCAACCTGCTAGGCAGCCAATTTTTCGGACTCCCCGCAATTAATTGGCTGGGCGACTCAACCAACGCATTCCTCGCCTGCCTAATCACCAACGTCTGGCTCGGCTTCCCCTTCATGATGGTGATTGCTCTCGGCGGTCTGCAAGGGATCCCGACGGAACTCTACGAAGCCGCTCGCATGGAACGAGTCTCGCGTTGGAAGCAATTCTGGCACATCACGCTTCCACTGCTACGGCCCGTGCTAATACCCGCGGCAACTCTCGGCGCAATCTGGACTTTCAATAACCTGAATGTCGTTTGGCTTGTCTCCAACGGCGGCGAACCCGCAGACAAGACTCACATCCTTGTCTCCTACGTCTACAAGTCCGTATTCAACGCGTATCGCTACGGCTTTGGAGCGGCCCTTTCGTTTGTGATCTTTTGCGTCCTGCTGCTCCTGTGCGGTTGGTACCTGACTCGTTCCAAGGTCGCCGAAGGAGTCAACGAATGAGCACGCGCGAACCACGTTGGCTGACACTTGCCCGGCACCTGCTGCTTCTGTTCTTCGTCGCGATCAGCGTCTACCCCGTGCTGAACGTACTCAGCATCTCGCTGCGACCTCAAAACCGACTTCGCAGCACCGACTTGGCAATCATCCCAGCCGACTGGACCTGGAACAACTACATCCAGTTGTTCACAACCCAGCCGTTCCTAACTTGGATGGGGAACTCGCTGCTCGTTTCGCTCGCGGTCACTCTCCTCGGGGTTAGCCTGGCCACGATTGGCGGTTACTCGCTTTCTCGATATCGCTTTGCTGGTCGCAAGGGCTTTCTCCTCAGCGTCCTCGTAACCCAGATGTTCCCCGCCACGATGCTGATGCTGCCGCTCTATCTGATGATTGCCCGGCTGAATCTCATCAACTCTTTTTTCGGTCTCCTGATTTTCTACACAGCAACGGCACTTCCATTCTGTCTCTGGCAAATGAAGGGCTTTTATGACACGCTCCCCACGGCGTTGGAAGAAGCAGCCCGCATCGACGGTTGCAGCCGCTGGTCTGCTTTTCGCAACGTCACCTTGCCAATCGCCGTCCCGGGAATCGTGATCACGGCACTGTTCAGCTTCATGACCGCTTGGAGCGAGTACCTCGTTGCCGCGCAAGTCTTGCAAGACGCTGAACTGTTCACACTGCCGCTCGGGCTGAAAAGTTTTCAAGCAACCATGTCCACGCAGTGGGGGCTCTATGCGGCCGCTGCTCTCTTGGTCAGCATCCCCGCCGTGCTGATCTTCATGTTCCTCTGTCCTTACCTCGTCTCCGGCCTCACCGCCGGCAGCGTCAAAGAGTAATCCTCACGCACAAACAACTCGCCACTCGCACAAAAACCATGGCTTCCATTGATTTCGTCCAACTCAACAAGTCCTATCCGAACGGCTTTCATGCAGTTCGCGATTTGAGTCTATCGATCCAGGACGGGGAGTTTGTAGTTCTCGTTGGCCCCTCGGGTTGTGGCAAGTCAACGACACTCCGAATGCTGGCCGGGTTGGAGGAGGCGACCAGCGGTGAAATCCGGATCGCCGGGCGACGCGTGAATGAACTGGAACCGGGCGAGCGCGACTTGGCGATGGTCTTCCAAAATTACGCCCTCTATCCCCACATGACGGTTCGCGACAATCTCAGCTTTGGCTTGCGAATGCGTCGCACTCCCCGCGAGGAGATCGATCGCCGCGTTTCCGAGGCAGCTGAACTGCTCGGCTTGAACGAACTGCTCGAACGCAAGCCGCGACAACTTAGCGGCGGCCAGCGACAACGCGTCGCCGTCGGCCGCGCGATCGTGAGGCAACCACAAGCCTTTCTCTTCGACGAGCCGCTGTCCAACCTCGATGCAAAACTGCGAGCACACACTCGAGCCGAACTGGCTCAGCTCCACCAGCGATTTCGCACCACGACCGTTTATGTTACCCATGACCAAGTCGAAGCTATGACGCTGGGCGACCGAATCGTCGTGATGCATCAGGGACAGTTGCAACAAGCCGACTCGCCCCTGGAGGTCTACGCGCGACCAGCCAATCGTTTTGTGGCCGGGTTCATCGGCAGCCCGGCGATGAATTTCCTCGAAGGCGCGATCAATCAAGCCGAGTTCGTTGCAACCTCGATTCGTTATGCGTTTGGGCTACCGCCGGCAAAACTACCAGAGCAAAAAAAAGTGACGCTTGGCTTTCGCCCCGAGCATCTTTCACTTGAGAGCAGCTATCCGACAATCGGGCAGGGGAGGGTGACGCTAGTCGAAAACATCGGCAGCGAAATGTTTGTCCACTTCGATCTAGCGGGTCATGCGCTGATCGGAAAATTTACAACAGAACGCAGACTGAAGCCCGGCGAAGTCATCAGTCTGCACCTCAGCCCCAAGCACTGGCACCTCTTCGCCGCCGACAGTTCCGGAACCCGCCTCCTCAGCGGCCAAGACATACCGTAACCGTCACCATCATTCGTTCAATCGGAGCCAAAAAGCTCCCGCCTCAAATTCCAACTGCCCCTCTTCTCTTCCTCAGCCGGGTCATCGCGCCAGCCCCCGGTTCCGCAGCTAAAAAAACGCGCGCTCGGCGCAGGTCTCCCGACCTCGCCGATAAACCGACCTT
>JBJTQD010000377.1:0-3319 GCA_046075445.1 Planctomycetota bacterium | reverse complement strand
GGCGGCTTCGGAATGGACAGACTTGCGGGGCATGGTTTTCAGTCGACAACCAAGGATTCCATGAGTTTGGATTCGGAAGTTTAGGTTGCCGGACTGGACCAAAAAAAATCCGCCGCGGGTCGCGCGGCGGATTTTCAGTTTTTGTCGGATCCGCACCGTTCAGCCAGCGGCTTACTGTAGCGGTTATGGCGACCGTATCAAGCGAAGCGGTAAGTGCCTCGCCGTTCAGTCGGCCGCCACGCTTACCTGCTTAGCGGGCAGCAATTCGCGTGTCGTTGTCGAAATCGAAAGCGATTTCGTGCGACTTGCCAGCTTCAACGTCAATCACCTTCTCAACAGTGACTTCCTGACCGTCACGCACGACAGTGGCGACAATCTTGTAACCAGTCCACTTCTGTCCCGCCTTGAGGTCGGTGGTCGAGAAGATGCGGTTTTCACCCTTGCGATTGGTCGGTGTGCCAGCCAGGACAACGCGTGCGTCTTGAGGAACCTTGACGGCCAGTGTCGTCACGGTTGCTTGTGGGGCTTCGAAGTTGAAAGCGAGCGCCTTGCGGTAACCACCAGTGACGCTGATGTATTCCGAGCGTGTTACTTCTTCGCCATCGCGATTAACAATAGCTTTGACTTCGAACGTGTAAACCTTGCCAGGGATCAGCTTGCGAGCCACGAAGGTTCGCTTTTCGCCCTTGCTCTTGGTCTGCTTGCCATTGACCAGAATCGTCGCATCAGCAGGAACATTCAAGCTGAGAATCGTTTCCGTCTCAGGCAGTTCCAAGCCGGTGCTGCTTTCAGGAGAAGGCGGTGCTGCAGGAGTGGTTGCTGGACCGGGAACAGGAGCAGAAGGCTGCAGGCCGGGCTGCATTGATGGTTCCGAAACGGGCGCCACAATTTGTCCGTCGTAGTAAGGTGCCGGAGCCGAGTAAGCAGGTGCTGCGTAGTAAGACGAATGTCCGCCGCTGCTGCCGCCGCTTGAGCCACCGCTGCTGCCGCCGGATGAACCCCAGCCGCCGCTGCTGCCGCCCGAGCTGCCATAAGAGATGTAGCTGCTGCCACCGCTGGAGCCGCCGCTGCTGCCCCATCCGCGGTAACTGCTGTAGCCGCCTGAGCTGGCATAGCCGCCGCTGCTGCCGCCGCTGCTACCCCAGCCCCGATGATGGTGGCTGTGAACATGGTCATGAATTCGACCAAGCAAATTGCGAACCGGTCCCGTACCTCGGAACTGGCCGTAATGCCCCCCGCTAGAGCCGTAGCTGACATAGCCACCGCTGGAGCCGCCACTTGAGCCCCAAGACCCAAACGAATCTCCTGCTTGAGCCACACTGCCCAAGCACAAGAAACTGGCAGCCACAATCGATCCGATGGCTGCGCTCAGTTTGACCTTACGCATAGATTCCCTTTCCGACCACAAACGTGCAAATGATAAGCGGTGACGCCTGGGTAAAGCAGGCAAAATACACCTCTTTTCTAGGATATCACCTCAGCGTCAGGCTGCAAGGAGAATCAGGGAAATGGGAAGAAAGTGCGGTTTGGGCAGATTGGGCACTCTAAAACCGCTGAAAAGGGCCTGATTTCAGCTCCCCCAAACCGTGGTGAATTCGCTGCATGAGGTTTTGAGGCAACGCGGATGAAGGACACCCTGCAAGGCGGCGTCTGCCTCAGTCAAATCAGGCTTCACCTTCGCCAACGTTTCTCTAAACGTCAGCCGGCCTCGCGCAAGCCGCCGGTTCGGCAGCTACATAAAACCACGCCCCTAACTCTACCGCAAACTTTCGCCTGCCCGCTCGCGACCGGCGAAACGCCGACTCCCCAACCTGCAGGCAGTTCTCCAAAACCGTTCTACTTCAGCAAGCCATTGAACTTGCCGACGCGAATCAAGTCGGTCAGCAGTCGCTGCGGGTCCTGATAACGATCCTCGGGGCGCTTCTCCAGCATCTTCATCACAATGCCTTCGAACTGTCCCTGAATCGACAGCTGGTATTTATGGGGCGGTTCAGGAGTCTTCTCGCGAATCTGCCGAATCAGGTCGATCGTCGTGTCGGCGCAAAAGGGAGGACGGCCGGTCAGCAGTGCATAAAGCGTCGCGCCGAGACCATAGATATCGAGCCGACAGTCGATCGGCACGTTGCCACCAGTCGACTCCGGCGGCAGATAAGCAAGGTTGCCAATGATTTCACCGGCGACCGTGACATTCACTGCCAAGCTCCCCTCCAGTGCCTTGGCCAGCATCAAGTCGCCTAGAAAGCAAGTCTTGTCTGACTTGCGGCGAATGATGTTCACGGGCGTGACACTGCGATGCACCACTTTGTTTTCGTGCGCAGCCTGTAAAGCCGAAGCGATGTCGTAGCCAACCTTCCAGACATCTTTCCAGTCGAGCATCCCTTCGATGCCAATCCGATCGATAACTTGGGTCAGGTTTTCGCCTTCGATGAATTCCATCGCAACCCAGCAGAACGGGCCTTTCTTGCCAGCGTTATAGATTCGAATCAGGTTCGGATGTTTGATCGGCAGCATCGTCTTCATCGCGCGGATGAAGCGTTCTTTCTCGTCGTCGTTGCTGGTCCGCTCTGGAAAGAGCACTTTCACAGCAACCGGGCGATCGTTTTCCGTGTCAGTCCCTTTAAACACGATCCCGGTAGACCCTGTCGCGTGAATTTTGTCCAGCCGGTAATGGCTGAATGATTGACCAACCAGTTCTCGGATCGAAACGATTTTCTCTGAGCCACCATTGCCTGCCGGCTTGGGGCGAAATCCCCGCATCGTCGTTTCAGCCGTCTGCGATTCGGCATCGACTAAGCGGAAAATCGACTCGCCTGCTTGAAACTCATCACCATGTCGCAATTGAAACAGACTCACAACCGTATCGCCGACCGTGGTGCTGCCGCTTCCCTCATTGCTCAGCGCGACTTCCTCGCCGGACCAAACCAGCTTGCAGTGAATTCGCGACATATACGGGTCGCTGATCCGCGTATCACTTTTATCGCCACGGCCGATCAGAAACGGCTGGTTCTCAACCAAGGAAAAAGTCTTACCTGCCGCAGGGCCTTCGAGTGCGTGAATTTCAAACTTCATGACTTGGATTTTTGCCGGAATATCGATCTAAATTTAAAAACTGCTTTCTCGCAGTGAAAGCAGTCACTAATTGCGCTCTTATCATCCTCGACAAAAGCTTTACTGGCAACTGATTCAGGCAACCGGACATCGTTGAGACCTCTCGTTCCCGGGCCACGTCGCCGCTTCACTCCAAGCCGACCAATCCATTTCTTCAACTGCCTCCCTCGGGACTTTCTCTCCGCGCCCCTCTGCGTCCTCTGTGTTTACC
>JBJTQD010000376.1:0-2498 GCA_046075445.1 Planctomycetota bacterium | reverse complement strand
TGCGCTCGCAGAGCCTCGCTGACCCTACGCTACGATAAAGCGCCCTGTCGGGGCGAAGAGCCGGGGACCAAGGGTGCGCCCGACTTTAACTTTGCATTTTCCGGCATCCTTGCGCTAGCCCCTAATCCCGCTTGCAACACGTTTCATTCCTTGGCAGTCGAGACTTCGCGCCAGCCGCCCGAGCTGCTTGAGAACAGTAGAATCGGGAGCAGAGGAGCAGCTGTTCAGCGCCACCATTTTCCCAGCCCGACCCCAGCCGCGACGGCGGCCAATCCGCCTGCGGTGCTGAGCAAGACGTACGCGAATGCCCAGCCGAACTGCCCGGTTTCCAACCGGCGAAATGTTTCGAGGCTGAAGGCGGAGAAGGTCGTGAGCGAGCCGAGCAGGCCCACGGCCGCAAACAGCCGGACCTTTTCGCTGGTTGAAAGCCAACCGCAACCGTACAGCCAGCCGATTAGAAAACTCCCCACTAAATTGACCGCCAGGGTTGCCAAGGGCAGCCGCTGCTCGCTCGTCCCCAGCCATCCACTGGCCAGATAACGAAGCATCGCTCCGAGGATCGCTCCTCCAGAAACCAACAGGAATTCGACCAATCCGAGCTTCATGCTTCTCTTCGCCCTTGTGGGTAGTTAACCGCCTGCCACGCTACCGCCACAAAGCGAAACGTGTTGATTTAAATTTTGTTACAATTCAGACTCGGCGGCAATCAAGCCGACGTTGTTGCAAATCAGATTTTAATCCCATTGGTGAGCCTCAAACATGCGACGTGCTTGTCTTCTGCGAACCGCGGCAATCGTAATCCTGGCCTCGCTTCCTGCCGTTTCGGTTTGGGGAGTCGACCAGCCGAATCGCGCGGACAACAACTGGCCGCAGTGGCGAGGAGCTCGGCTGGATAGCTACAGCAGCGAGACCGGACTGCCAGCCGAGTTTGGCAAAGACAAGAATCTGCTGTGGCGAGTCGAAATGCCCGGACCAGCCGGCAGCAGCCCAGTGGTTTGGGACGATCGCATTTTCGTTACCTCAGCCAACGGCGAGAAGCTCGAGTTGCTCGCCCTCGACACCTCGGGAAAGCAGCTTTGGTCAGCTTTGCTTGATGGCGAGAATCGCCAGTTGAGAATGGATAGTGCTAATTACGCGGCGCCCAGCCCGGTGACCGACGGTAAACATGTTTGGGCGACTTCCAGCGCTGGCGTGTTGCACTGCTTTGACGTCGCTGGCAAGCCAGTATGGAAGGTCGACCTCCAAGAGCGGTACGGCAAGTTTGATATTCAGTTCGGAATGGCGAACACGCCGGTGCTGGACAACGGGCGGCTGTACCATCAACTTTTGCACGGCAATATGCAGGACGATTCGCCCGGAGTCGGGCTTGTCCTCTCGCTCGATGCGGAAACCGGAAAAGAAATTTGGCGCCACGACCGGCCCAGCAAAGCGACCTATGAGAACAAGCACTCTTATGCCTCGCCGATTATCTATCGTGATGCGGATCGCGAGTACTTGATCATTCACGGCGGCGATGTGGCGACGGCTCACTCGCTTACAGACGGCAAAGAAATCTGGCGAGTCGCAGGGCTCAATCCCGCAGCGAGCTACAACAACTACCTGCGGTTCGTCTCCTCGCCGGGAGTCGCGGAAGGCCTGATTGTCGTTCCCTCAGCGAAAGGTGGTCCGGTGCTTTGCCTCCGGGCTGACAAGCAAGGCGAACTGACGGAAGACGCGTCGGCTTATCACTGGAAAATCGAGCGGGGCACTCCTGATGTTGCTTCGCCCGTAATCCATGAGGGACTCGTCTATCTTTGCATCGAAAACGGTTTGGTCACTTGCCTCGATGCAAAAACAGGCCAGCAGTACTACAAGGAGCGTCTGCTCTCGGATCAACATCGCTCGACGCCCGTCATCGCCGATGGGAAACTCTACATCACTGGTCGCAAGGGAACCGTTTTGGTGCTGGCTACCGGCAAAGAGCCAAAAGTTTTGGCGCAGAACGACCTCGGAGAAGTGACAACCGCTTCACCAGCCATTTCGAACGGCAAGATTTACATTCGCACTTTCGAAGCGCTCTACTGTTTCGGCAGCAAGTAACTGCATTCGTGGCAGTCGTCGTTCGTAATACCCTTGCTATCGTTTAACACGAAGCGAAGATTCCTTCGTACACTCGGAGTCCAAATTTTTTCGTTTAGCCCGTAGCCGGAGTCCAAAGCCGCAGGCTTTGGCGCAGGCGAGGTGCAGCGCGAGTTGCCACTGCGCAAAATCAGCCGCCGCACCTCTTCCTCAACCGCGTTTTCGCGCCAACCGCCGGTTTAGATCCATTCAGCGATTTGCTTGGGCCACCACCCGACCTCGCGTCGGTGGAGCCATGACTGGTCGGCTAGCGCTCTCCGGACATAAAGGCTTTGCTCACCACCCGGACTTGTGTCGGTGGGAGCATGACTTCTGTGCTAATTCCCCAGCTGCGTCACTTGCTTGAGCGGGCGTCTAGCCTTTCAGTCAGGTCGCCTCCA
>JBJTQD010000375.1:0-2212 GCA_046075445.1 Planctomycetota bacterium | reverse complement strand
CCACTGCAAGTTTGTGGACATTCCTCGGCCGGGACAACGACTCCACTTTTTAGCCGAGATCACGAATCTTCAACCCAATGGTGCCTATGTCGTCGGCCGGATTGAGCGGGACGGCGAATTGTTCTGTGAAATGGAATTGATGTTTGCTTTCTTGGACGACGATAAGTTCGCCAAGGTCGAGCAGTTTGAGCCCGCGGCATTCTTGCGAATGCTGCGTTTGCTTCGCCTGTTTGACGTGGCGGTGACCGAGTCCGGTGAGCCAGTGCGCATCCCGCCACACATGTTGGAAGCCGAGAAGACTTTATTAGCCTCCCCGATTCCTTAGGAGGGACGCTTCCTCAAGAGAGGGGGCTGGCTTAAGAGCGAGGTCTGGCAACACGTTGAGCAAAGCTGAGTTGCTTTCTCAGGAAGTTATGCACGATGAAAAACTTCAAGGTGTTCAGAGAACATCAAGCGGATTAGCGAGAGAGGGCCGGTTTTCATGAGACGTCGCGTGGTTGTAACGGGTGTCGGCGTAATCAATCCCATGGGGAACGATGTCGAGACCATGTGGGCGGGCTTGAAAGCCAGTAAGTCTGGCGTTGGTTATACCTCGATTTTCGATGCTACCAATTTCCGCACCAGAATCTCGGCTGAGATTAAAAATTGGGACATTGGCCAACAGGGAGAAGACCCTGAAAAGTGGAAGCATCGGGGGCGGCACACTCGCTTTGCGGCCGGCGCCGCAATTCAAGCCATGCGCAGTTCCGGCGCTCTCGATAGTATTCAGGACCGCAGGCGATTCGGCGTCTATCTCGGCAGCGGCGAGGGAAACCAGGACTTCCAGACCTTTGCCATGATGATGGCTGATTCTTTGGATGCGAACGGCCAATTAGACCTGGTCAAGTTCACACGCAAAGGTTTGGAGACGCTCAACCCACTAGTGGAGTTGGAACAAGAGCCCAACATGCCTCCGGGGCATTTGGCTGCGATGTTTGATGCCCAAGGCCCGAATGCCAACTGTCTGACGGCATGCGCGGCAAGTAGCCAAGCTGTCGGTGAAGCAACCGAAATTATTCGCCGCGGTGAAGCGGATGTGATGCTCTCTGGTGGAACTCACAGCATGATTCATCCGTTTGGAGTTACCGGCTTCAATCTCCTTACGGCGCTTTCAGAAAACAATGACAATCCAACGGGCGCTTCACGCCCCTTCGACCGGCTCCGTGACGGCTTCGTGCTTGGTGAAGGCGCGGCAATGGTCGTGCTGGAGGAGCTTGACCACGCCAAAAAGCGGGGCGCTAAGATTTGGGGCGAAATTGTCGGCTACGGGTCAACTGCCGATGCTTACCGCATCACCGATATTCACCCCGAGGGACGCGGGGCTGTGGGATGTATGCGGGCCGCTCTGGCCGATGCAAACTTAAACCCGGAGCAAATCAATTATGTCAACGCCCACGGAACCAGCACCTCAGTCAATGACCGAGTTGAAACTCGAGCTTGCAAAGAGGTATTCGGCAGTCATGCCATGCAGGTTCCTGTTTCCAGCACCAAGAGCATGATGGGGCATTTGATTGCCGCCGCAGGAGCAACCGAACTGATCGTTTGCCTGCTGGCAATTCGCGACAAGATTCTTCCGCCTACAATCAACTACGAGAATCCTGACCCTGACTGCGATCTCGACTATGTTCCGAATGTGGCTCGCGAAGCCAATGTGCGTTACGCACTTAACAACAGTTTTGGCTTCGGCGGCCAGAACATCACTTTGATTGCGGCGGAATACAAGTAGTCTCGGAGGCTTATGTCGCCTCGCCGCAGATCGCTTTTTCTCGACTGTCTGGTCTGGCGGCTGCACTCTGCTGAGTGAGACGCATCAAGAGCGCCATTAATGGGCGTGAAGAGAGCAGGACGCCGTGGGCAAATTCGCAGGCGGGGCTAATTGGAGCCGGGCGACCGCGTCACGCCGAGAAACCCAAGTTTGAAACCGGCTTTCTTCAGCTGATCTCGCCCGGAGAGGTTCAGCATAATGAACGAGATGATTCCACCGACAAGGGTCACGCAGAGGATTAGGTGCAACAGCCAAGATTTCGATTCAGGCTTGAGATTGCCAGCCAAACGAACGGCGCCGTTAGCGAACACGAAATAGGTCGTCAAAAACATAATCGCTGCAAATGCCGTCATTCCAATCGCCGTGTAAAACAGTTCCGGCGAAAGTCCCCACTGTTCCTTGCTAAAA
>JBJTQD010000374.1:0-2426 GCA_046075445.1 Planctomycetota bacterium | reverse complement strand
TTACCGGACCAGTTCCCATTGCTTCTCCAGCCGCTTTGAGCTGACCGGTTGGCTTGTCCCGAGCTGCTGTGCAAAAACCGATACCCGGTACTCTTCCAAAAGCCAGCGGAATTTCAGCAGCTCCGAATCGACGCGGCCCTGTACGCGATGTTCGTCCAGCTTCTTCGCATACCGCTCCCAAAACTTTTGCAATTCAACGGTCGCAAGTTGATCCGCCTTGCCATCTGTTCCCGGAAGTTTTTGCAGCCGACTTGAGATGGCTTGCAGGTAGCGCGGCATGTGCTGCAGCCAGCTCCAAGGCGTCTCGCGAAACGTCGCCTCGCACAGCAGTCGCCCCAGTTGCTCGCGAATGTCTTGCCCCGCAATCGCATAGCGTCCCGACAATTTCTCCAGCGCCAGCGACACGCCATGCGCCGACTCAGCCAGCTTCGGCAACCACTTGGCGACCTCCTGCGTCGCTACGCCAATCTTCTCCGTCGCGCCTCGCTGCAACAATTCAAATTGTGTCTTTGATCGAGGCACAGGACGCTCGTCCGTCATCTCAACCCGCACCAGCAAGTCAGCCAGCAGTTCGCTAAGCAATTCGGGCTTGAACCAGCGTCGCAGCTGGACTTGCGCTCGGTCGACGCCGGGTAACCAAGCGAGCTGGCTCTTGATAGCCTTGCGATTCGCCAGCCGTAGCAAACGTACCAAACCTTGACGCGATTGCTCCTCTGCTTTTTCTGCGGAGTCGACCAGCCGCAAGCCAACGCCCGTTTGCTGATCGACGATCGCCGGATAAGCCACAATTCGAACCGCCCCGCGTTGAATCGGCACTTCGTTCGGCAGTTCGCCCCAAGTCCACTCGGTCAGGTTGTCTTGATTCCAGCGGGAATCAGAAACGGCGACGGAACGCGGCCGCAGTTCGGCGGGGAGCTGTTGATGCAGCTCGCGCACGCTCCGGGCGGAGGCAATCTTTTTCCCTTCGCTGTCAATCACTTCGAGATTGACCAGCAAATGCGGTGGAAGCTTTCCTGGTTCCAGTAGCTCCGTCGAGATTGGCTCCCCCGCCCGTTTCGAAAATTCCCGCGCGATCACATCCAGAAAATTCCCCTCACCGAATTTAAGTTCGGCCGACACAGCCCGGGCGATTTCCGGTGCCGGCACAAGGTTCCGCCGCAACGACTTCGGCAGATTTCGAATCAGTGCCTCGACTCGTTCCACTAGCAGGCCGGGGATCATCCATCCCGCCTGCGTTTCATCCAATTGCCCCAGCGCCTCGACCGGCAATCGCAAGGTCGCACCATCATTCGACTCGCCCGGCAGAAATTCGTACTGCACCGGAGCGGTCAACTGCCCCACTCTGACCTGATCGGGAAACTGCTCCGCGGCACTGGTCGCTTCACTGCCAAGACCAAGTGCCGCGAAATCCATTCGCAACTGGCGATCGAGTTCGCTGCGAGACTTCAGTAAATGCTGCATCGCTCGCACATCGACCGCTTCCGCTGGCAAACGGCCTGCATAAAAGTCGACCAGCGTTTGAGTTTCGACCAGCAAATCGCGTCGCCGCGTCTTTTTCGCCAGCCGCGCGACCTCGGCAAGCAGTTCCTGATTGTGCACGTGGAAAGGCAGCCGCACCTGCAGCTGGCCTTCAACCAGCCCGTGCTCAATAAACAAGTCGCGACTGACTTCGGGATCGACTGAGCTCAATCCAATCCGCCGGCGAGTCACAATCGGCAAGCCGAATAATGTCACGTTTTCGAAGGCCAACGCGGTTTGCGACTTGCCGCTCCAGTGCGGATCGACGTAAGCCCGTTTGACCAAGTGCCCGGCGAGCGGCTCAAGCCACTCCGGTCGGATCTCTCCAACGACGCGTCCGAATCGCCTGGTTGTCTCGACAATTTCGCCCGCCATGATCCATTTGGGCCGAGCGGAAGCGACGCCAGATCCCGGCCAGAGAAAAAAGTTAATGCCCCCCGCGCCTTGATACTCGTACTTGTCCTTCAGCATCGCGATCGAGGAAAGCAAGCCGGTCAACAGGCTTTGGTGAATCGCGTTGTAGTCGTTCTTCCGCGGCGTGATCGCGAGCCCCGCATCGCGGACCATTTGCTGTAATTGCCGCTGCACGTCTTGCCACTGCACGACGAGATTGAAGGAAAGAAAATTCTGCTGCAGCGCTTTGCGGAATTGGCTCTTGGAAAGCGTCTCCTTGAGCCGGTGGATAAAGTCCCACAGCTTGAGGATCGCAGTAAAGTCGCTGCGCTGGTCGTTCCACTGGGCATGCGCTGCGTCCGCCGCCGCTTGTTTTTCCGGCGGTCGCACCCGCGGGTCCGGAACTTCAAGCGCCGAGGCGACAATCAGCAGTTCATTGAGGCAATGATTATCCGCCGCCGCAAAGAGCATGCGGCCCACGCGCGGATCGACCGGCAACCGAGCCAACTGGCGTG
>JBJTQD010000373.1:0-10539 GCA_046075445.1 Planctomycetota bacterium | reverse complement strand
GATTTCGCTGGTCGCCTGCATCCGCTGACCTGGGCTCTGCTTTACCGAAAGGAATCTCTGCGCGATTCACTTGAAGCTTTTCCGGCGGATTTTGATTTCAGCGGTCTCGACGTCGAGGACCAGAAGCAGCTGGAAAAGTTGGGCGTCTTAATCAGCGGAATGAAACAGTTGATGATCGAACTTGGCTCGCAAGACCTATCAGGCGTCATGGGCCTGGCGGCCTCGAGTTCGCATATGGCTGGATCGGCTAGTTCTGAACTGCAGTTCTTTCGGGATGCGGTAGCGGCTTGGTTTCCGGAAATCGCGGCCAAGGGTGGCTTGGCGGAGTCGATGCCGGACCGAATCGATTCCGGTCGTGAACGAGTTTGGCTGCCGCAGTCTGGGGCGGTTGCCCGTTGGCTGCAAGAGCAGGAATTACTCGCTCCAAATCCCCTGGCTGGCAAGGTTTCTCCAAACGGAACTTCGGCGCGCGAGCCCCAGCAAGCAACTTCGGCACAAGTCGTTCCCATGGCACAGCCGACAGGCGAGGCAGGACCGTCACGACAAGTCGTCAAACAGGATGCTATCAAAAACGCTTTGCGGAAAGTCGATGACAATAGTAGGCAGGAGCGGGAAACCGAACTGCCTCCCTTGCGAGGCGAGTTGGCGACTCCTGAAGCTAATCCCTCGTCCGAATCGGAGCAGCTTGCAGAGAACCCACTAAAGGGTCTGAAGCAAGCAGGGAAACCTGAAGCTCTGGCTCAAAGAGGAGCAACATTAGAGCAAGACCCATCAGACTCAATCGGTAACCTGGGCCCGCAGCGCACACCACACGCGCCACCACACACGTCGGCTGAAAACCAGTCAACACAAGCGCCAGCGATTGAGCCTGTTTTTTCTGCTCTCTCTAAAAACCAACTTCCGCAGCCCGCCTCTTTGCGTGGCTGGAGACGAGACGACCAAAGCCTCAGGTTGGTCTATTACGTCGCCGAGCACGGCGATTCCTTCTGGCCAGAACTACGGCGTTGGCAGAATTTGCTTGAGCAGCGTGACGAGCGGCCCGCTAACCAACTGCTCACCAGTTGGTTGTCTAAACCGGGGACGGCTGGTGACTGTCTCTCCTGTCACGCCCCGCAGCCCGATTTGGCTGCGACGAGCTTGGGCAATGACGACCCGCGAAGCAGTTGGCAATCCGCGATGAGATTGCCCGAGCGCAAAGGGTTTACCCGATTCAGTCATGCTCCACATCTCCTGCAACTGAAGTGCAACGAATGCCATCAGCTGAATTCAGAACCTTCCGAAAATGCGTTGCGAGGAAAGGCCCGTTTGGCGAATTGGTCGCAAACTGGCGAGCCGCATCAAACAGTGTCCTCGGACCAACCGGTTAAGCAAAGTGATTTCGCGCCGATTGGCCGGTCGACTTGCATCCAGTGTCATCGCCAAGACCAAGCCTCCAGCTCATGCACGACATGTCATGCCTATCACGTTGACCAGCAGTGGGCCAAGAGGCTAGAGCAGCTGAGGCAGAAGTAATCCCCCTCGTAGAGAAGCGGGCAAGATCACAGAGCGATAATCCCAAATCGTTCGGACCCTGAGATGCGAGGTTTTCTTAGCTACCGAGCAACTGGGGACAGCTGCTCTACGATCGTCGACTCTCCCGCGGCAGCTGTCCTAAAACTTTGGTTCGCGTTTATCGAGGAAAGCTTGGATTCCCTCGCGTGCTGCGTCGGTAGTTCGCGCTGTGGCAACTTGAGCAGCACCGATAGCGAGTTGGGTCAGGAGATTTTCGCCGACCGTCTCGTTCAAGAGTTGTTTGGCCAGCATTTGCGATTGGGCTGAGCCGCGTGATAGGTCCACCGCAAGTTGCTGGGCGCGGGCCCAAACCAAATTGTCCGCAATGACTTCGTGAACAAGCCCCAACTCTGCGGCGCGCCCGGCTGAAAGCGAATCGGTTTGATAGAGAAACCGGTTGGCGTTACCGGCTCCGCCGCGGAAGACCAGCAGCGGCGTCGTTAGCCCGGCAGAGAGTCCTCGCAGTGATTCGGGTAGCCACAGGCGAGTTGATTCGCCGGCGATGACGTAGTCTCCAGCGAGGAGCAATGCCAGTCCGCTGCCGATCACCCAGCCTGAAGCGGCCATCAAAATCGGCTTGGGAAATCGCAGCATCGTTTCGATAAGCTGCTGGAGTTGTTCAACATCCGAGCGCCAGACCTCCAGGGCATTCTCGTCAGCAGCCGAATCGGCGACTTCCTGAAGATCGGTCCCCGAGCAAAACGAATCCCCTGCACCGGTGATAATTACTGCTCGGACCGAACGTTCGGCGTGGAAATCCTCCAAGGCCTGCTGAATTGCTGCGACCATTTCGCGCGACAGCGCGTTGTGCCGCTCGGGACGATTCAGAATGATCGTCCCGGCGGGCGCGTTTTTTTTCAGCACGATGCTCGCTGAAGACATGGCAATCATCGCATTGGGAAGGGGGCTTAAGGTCCGGTTCCTTCTTCTCGACAGCCGAGTCAAAAGCGCGGTGGCTGGGAGCGAAGTCCAACTTCCGAGTGAACTCGCAAGCTTCGCGTGCTCCGAACTCGCGGTCCATTCCGCTGTCTTCCCACTCGATCGAGAGCGGGCCGTGGTACTTTGCATCGTTCAAGGCCCGAACGATTTCCTCGAAGTTCACTTCACCGCGACCGGGCGACCGGAAATCCCAGCCGCGTCGCGGGTCGCCGAAGTTCAGGTGGCTGGCAAGGATCCCGCTACGGCCATCGAGACGGCGAATCGCGTCCTTGACGTGGACGTGATAAATCCGGTCTGGGAAATAACGAATGAAAGCTGCCGGGTCGACGCCTTGCCAGATCAAATGGCTGGGGTCGTAATTGAAACCGAATTCGGGGCGATGATTAATCGCCTCCAAAGCTCGCTCGGCGGTGTAAATATCGAAGGCAATTTCGGTTGGGTGTACTTCCAAAGCAAACTTCACACCACAGTCGCGGAAGACGTCGAGAATCGGGTTCCAACGCTCGGCAAAGAGCTTGAAGCCATCGTCGATCATCTGCGGCGAGACAGGTGGGAAGGAGTAGAGCAAGTGCCAAATACTCGAGCCGGTAAACCCGTTGATAACTTTTACCCCGAATTTCTCAGCTGCCTTTGCGGTTCGCATCAGCTCTTCGGCCGCTCGCTTGTTCACGCCGGCAGGTGAGCCATCGCCCCAGACATGCGGCGGGAGGATTGCCTTGTGACGCTGGTCAATCACATCGCAAACGGCTTGGCCGACGAGGTGACTGCTGATCGCCCAGCAGCCCAATCCGTGAGCTTGGAGCAGTTCGCGTTTCTTCGCGCAGTAACCGCTGTCGGCTGTTGCTTTGTCGACTTCGAAATGGTCGCCCCAGCAAGCGAGTTCGATGCCATCGTAGCCAAAGCTTCTGGTCTTCTGGGCCATATCAGTAAGTGGCAAGTCGGCCCACTGGCCGGTGAACAGGGTGATCGGACGGCTCATCTTTGTACTCCGGAACTTATTTGATGGTGAATCGCCAGGGTTGGGCTGCCCCGATAGCTTAGGTGGGGAGCTCAAAAACCATTGGCGGGAATAGCAGAATGGGAATCGACAATGATAACAGGCCAAGCCCGTAACGGAACCAACCCAGTGGCATCCGGTCATTTGCAGTAGGCGGGTGGTCCGTGCCGACGAGCACGACCAAGATGACCATGAGCAACAGTACCATGTGCCCAAAGTAGACCATTGAGGCGATTGCCCCCACGATCAGGGCCCGGGCTAAGAAATGGGCTCGTTGTCCAAACAGAGCGTAAGTGATATGCCCCCCGTCCAGTTGTCCAACGGGAATCATATTCAACCCCGTTACCAAACAGCCGACCCAAGCCGCGGAGAAAAACGGGTTCATTTGGCTCGGTGAAATCGAACTGCCATTGTATCCAGAGACGTTTAGCCGCTCGATCAGCCAGTCGAGAAACAGCGGGCATTGAAAACTCAAGCCACCCGCAGGAGGAATCGAGAGATCGAGCCGGCTCGCTCCAATCCAGGCGAGCGGGATCGCAACGAAGAGGCCAGCTAGTGGGCCGGCGATTCCAATGTCAAAGATTTGTTTGCGATTTGCCTCGAAACCATTCATCCCGATCACGGCACCGAGAGTACC
The DNA here is from genome assembly GCA_046075445.1 of Planctomycetota bacterium. GTDB lineage: Bacteria > Planctomycetota > Planctomycetia > Pirellulales > Pirellulaceae > BJ22. The sequence continues at coordinate 6,415 of JBJTQD010000373.1, read as the reverse complement.
GATGGGATTAAAGGGGAACGGCAAAAAGATCGGCATCGTGGCCGGAATACGGTAGATCAAGGTCATTACAAAATGACCCAATTCGTGCAGCACCAAGATGGCGAGCACGCAACCCATGTAAGTCAGGCCTTGCTGCCAATGGTTCAGAAACAATTGTCTGACATAGGTCAGATTGCCTTGCTCTGTGCAGACAAATAGCGCCTGGACTGGTTGCCAGTTGGTCACTCCAACCCAGAACGTGGAGAGGCAGGTCAGTAGAAACAGAATCGCAGGCCAGCGAACCCTCCTCAACAGACGCGGCGAAGTCCGCCTACGAACCGGTCGTCCGGCCGAAAACGGGTCTGCTGATTCATGGTTCAAAGGTGTGCGAGAGTCCGGCTGGGTAGGCCTCGTCGGTCGGTCGTACGGTTGGTTCATGCACCTCAGGATAGCAAAGTTTTCCAACTTCGGCACGACCCGCAGCACTGGGCCAACGGAGAGTGAAGCAAGAAAAAAAGCCGCCTCGATTAAACCACTGACCGCTGCCGAATTCGAAGTGCGCAGCCACGAATTTGGAATTCGCTGAGCGTTTGCACAAACGAAGTCTGGATATCCCGGAATGCTTGAGTCACGTTCAGCCTGCTGCAGACAGCCTGAAGTCTCAGACAAGGGACATAAACCCGAAACGGGTGGTCAATCGTGAGGTTGCAAGTGCCTCGACCGTCGGTCAGACCGACCAGCGGTCAGATCAGCCTGGTTCACTGCTTGATGAACGAGAACTGACCGATGAGCACCCACACGGACATAAACGTCACGATGATGAGAGAATTCATCCAATCAATCGACATGGATCGGTTCCTCAGGAAGGAAATGGAAACGACCTCATCCCTGAACAACACTAATTCATCCATGTGGTTGAAGGACTCAATTGTCGACCAGCCTGGTCAACGAGAGAGATCCACGCTGCCTATAGCAACGCCCACCATCGTATCGACGAGTTCCTAAACTACAAATCAAAAAAAATCTTGGCGGCGCCAGCCGTTCGCTGATCGCTACACTCGACGCAGCAGGCAATCTTTGCGCGAAAGAACGCGGCGACTCAAACAGAAGAGTTGAGCCAGAATAGATTGCCCGAACGCTACCTCTTCAACATCAAGACGAGCGTTTAGCGATAACCTCGTCACCAGTTGCGGAGAGACAATCGAAAAGAAAATTTTCGGAAGCCCGGCACTCCGCACTCGCCAGCCAAGTTTTTTTACAGCGAATCGAAAAGACGAGTCGCAATTCCCTGCTGAAGGAATCAACTCCCGGATTATTCAACCCTTTTTAACTGGAGCCGCGGTCAGTGGGTCGTCGGGCCAAGAGTGTTTCGGATAACGCCGCTTCAATTCTTTCTTGACCACGTCGTAGGTGTTCGCCCAAAAGCTCGCGAGATCGTCGGTGATTTGCTGCGGTCGAAAATTGGGCGCGAGGAGATGCAGCAACACGGGGACCCTGCCGCAGGCAATCCGCGGAGTCGTTCGCCAAGAAAAAATCTCCTGAATTCGCACGGCCAGAACGGGTGGCTTGCCAGGCGCGTAATCAATTTTAATCCGACTGCCGCTGGGAACCTGAATTCGCTCTGGGGCCTCTTCATCGACCAGTCGCAATTGTTCCTGCGTGTATCGTCCGCGGATCCAGTCGAGCCACGGAGCCGACTGCAATTCGGAAAAACTTCGTCGGCCCTCACACAGGTCTCTGAGAACTTCGCAGAGCAGGGCGTCGTCAGCGACCGGCAACTGGCGCTCTGGAAGCCACTCGGCGAGGCAGGCCGTGCGATGGCGGAAGGAATCCAAAGCCTCTGAGTCTTTGGGAAAGACTTCGGACAAGTGCCCCTTTGCTTCGGCGAAAAGGAGTTCCGAGGCGGCGCGAGGATTCGAGATGGCGGCCGAGTTTTCGCTGAGGATCAAATCGGCCCAGTAATGGCGGCGTTTGGCCATGACCTGCTTTTGGCTGGGATGGAAGAACAGGTCCTCCCGCTCGACAGTCTGGCTGGAGGGTAACCAAGCAGGATCGATACCGCTGGCCTGTCGCACCAAAGCCTCGCCTTTTGCACCATCCACGTCGATGCAGAGAAACAGTTCAGGCTGAGTCACGCCGCTTGAATCGGCCAGCTTTACCCCTCGGCCACCGACCATCAAGCCACGAGCGTCGTTGGGGCCGCGGCGCCGCGCAAGCCGGTCGGGGAAAGCGACGAGCAACGCCTTTGCTAGTGCGTTCGGGTCAGCAGTCATGTTGGCAGGATCGCCGAGTTCGTCCACGGTAAGCTCGAAATTTTGCCGAGCCGCATCACGGAGATTAAAGGCGGCTCCGCGATGGACTTCGCCAAAAGTCGAAAACGACTCACCCTTTTGGAAAAACCCCTCAATCGCCTGAACCCGTTCACTCACATCACAGTTCCAGCGAGCTACAGCCCGATCGCGTGGACTGGGTCGGCCGGCGGAAGGGCCTCGGAGAAAGGGATCGCGTTCGGAGAGCATTGCGGCTGCCACGGAGGCTTGCTGCAGACAGCCGGTTTGGTGGCCGGCGATTAGTAACCGCGCAAGCCGGGGCGAGACCGGCAAGCGGACCATCGTTTGACCAAGTTCGGTAATCTTTCCATCGCGGAGTGCACCGAGTAACTCGAGCAGGCGGCGAGCCGACTCGATCGCTTCCGTTCGCGGCGGCGAGAGCCAGAGGAACTCGCTGGGCGACTCGCCCCACGCAGCCAATTGCAGCACCGCGCCTGAAAGATCGATTCGGCTGATTTCAGGTTCGAGAAACTCGGGTCTGGCTCTTTGGGCGGCGGCATCCCAGAGCCGGACGCAGAGCCCCGCGGAGAGACGGCCCGCTCGCCCAGCGCGCTGGATCGATGACGCCTGTGAGATTGGCTCCAGTTCAAGCCGGTCGATACCGACGCTTGGGTCGAATCGCAAAACGCGAGCCCAGCCCGAATCGACGACCGTGCGAATTCCTTCAATCGTCAGCGAGGTTTCCGCAACGTTGGTCGCGAGTACGATGCGCCTTTGCGTACCGGCAAACAAGGCCGCCGTTTGTTGCTCCAGCGGCAAGCTGCCATGCAAAGGGAGAATCGCAAAATCGCGTGCCAAAGATTCTAGACCCTTTTGAACGCGGCTGATTTCACCCACACCGGGAAGAAAGACGAGCAAGTCTCCCGAGTCGCGAGTCGCTAAGTCACTGACCTGTTCGATTAGATGCTCAAGCCATTTGGCCTGAATGCTCGGAGGCCGATATTGGATGTCTACCTGATAAAGCTGACCCTCAGCTCGAACGATCGGGGTGTTATCGAGAAAGGTCTGCAGTCCGCCGGCCGCAAGCGTGGCCGACATGATGACCAGTTTCAAGTCGGGCCGGAACTCGCGCTGCAGTCGGCGAAGCAGGCCGAGCAGCAGGTCCGCATTGAGCGACCGCTCGTGAAACTCATCGAGCAGTACCACCGAGACGTCTTCAAGCAGCGGATCGCTCTGCAGCCGCCGCAATAAGATTCCCTCGGTGGCGACTACCAGCCGCGTGTCGGCTGAGACGCGACTATCGAAGCGAACTTGGTAACCGACTTCGCGACCAAGCTTCCAACCCTGTTCGGCCGCAATCCGCTCGGCCGCTGCACGAGCGGCAACCCGTCGCGGCTGAAGCAAAATCACTTGCCCGGAATGCTCCGGTCGCCCCGCGAGCCAAGGCGCGACGCGAGTCGTCTTTCCCGACCCAGGTGGAGCCTCGAGGATCACCGCCGGAGCCGCGGCAAGCTGGCGACTGAGCTCACTCAGTTGCTGGTCAACGGGAAGAGGAAGCAGGGACATGATTGAAGAGCTTGTTTTAAATTAGGCTGTTATCCACCTGCCCGGTTCATTAGGCCAGTGTCGGTCGACTGTCACCACGCGGTTGCCGAAAGATTTCTATTCATTGGTGAGTGTCTCGCGACCCAGCCCGAGAATTCGAGCGAGCTCTTCTTGGGCCGTGAACGTTTCATCGACCAGTTGCGGGTCGCGGAGATCATCTGGTGCCAGGTGCTCGCGGTAGTTTCGCTGGACCCAAGCTTGAAGGCTGGTGTCTAGTTCCGAAGTCCAAGCAACACCCCGGTGAATTGCCGCCGCGTCGGTGTCGGTCAGGCTGACTCGCAGTCTAAGGCAGGCGGGTCCACCGCCGTTGTTCATGCTTTGCCGCAAATTGACAAAACGGACTTGGTCGACCGGTGTTCCCAAAGCAAGTAATCGTTTCAAGCAGCTACTCGCAGCGGGATTTGATTCGCAGTCGCTGGGGCAGAGCAAGGTCATACCGCCGTCCGGGCGGCGGATTAATTGGCTGTTGAAAAGATAACTCTGGACGGCATCGGTCAGCGGCAATTCCCGAGCCGAGAACTCGACGACCTGCAGCTGGTGGCCGAAGCATTCGGCGAACTTGCGAGTCATTTGCCCAAGCACCAGAGGTTGGTCCACGTAGGCCTGCTCGTGGACCAGTAAGACATTTTCGCAGCCGACCGAAATCACATCGTTGTGAAAAACTCCAGCGTCGATTGCCGCAGGGTGTTGTTGCAGGAAAAAGGTTCGTTCCGGATCGAGTTGATGGCGGCGAGCGATTGCCTGGCAGGCTTCGAGCGTTTGCCTCGCCGGGAATCGCTGCGGGCCGGTTCTCACTGGATCGAAAGCAACTCGGCCGTAGCAGAAAATCTCGAGTCCCGGGGAATCGGGCTGGCCTGCGAGCCGCGTATGATTCGCCGCGCCTTCATCCGAGAGCGCGTTCCCAGCGGGAAGCGGTTCGTGAACCGCGAAGCGCTCTGGGCTGCGAAAGACCTCGCGGAGAATTCTCGTCGTTTGTTCCGCTTCGAGCGATCGGTGCAGCAGCGACGAGAGGTTTGCTGGGCTGAAATTGAGCTTGCCGTTCGCGCAGTCCGGGGCAGGGGAGACCGTCGCGGCGTTTGCCGTCCACATGCTGGAGGCTGACCAGACTGCAGCCAGCAGTACAGGGTCGGCTCGATAAGCCGCATCGAGCATGGCCGACGGCGAGCCACGGAACCCCAGCAGGTGTAACGCTCGAAGGTTGGGCCGCGCAAGAGGTGGTAGAACTGCTTGAGCGACTCCCAGATCGGCCACCAGTCGCATCTTGTCGAGCCCTTCCAGAGCGGCAGCTCGCGGGTTCGACGGCGAGTTGTAATGCTGTGCGGAAGCGATGTTGCCGTAGGAAAGGCCCGCGTAGTTGTGGCTCGGACCAACAAGGCCATCAAAATTGAATTCGCGCATCATAAAAACGCCGTCGGGCTTGCGGATGAAGGCTGGAAAACACGATGTTACCAACCGTCTGCGATAACCGAGGCGATGCCCCTTGTGCTTCGCCTGGCTCAATCACTATTTGAACAGGAATTCAGCCATGACCGGATAGTGGTCGCTGATGTCTCGTTCGGATTGGGTGATCTGATAAAAGACGTTGAAGTGGTCTTTGTCCTGCTCGCCGACGACCACCAGATCTTTTCGGGCGATGATTCGGGAGAACACAAGGTCGACGCGGTCCGGAGCATCGGCCATCATGGAGGGACTCACAAACAGTCGGTCGTACTCCTTGTTCAGCAAATGCGTGCTGCGCAACTCCTCGGGCAGCGAGGTATGCAGGTCGACTAGGTCGTCGCTTGTCTCCTCGGTATTCCAGCCGCACATCAAGCCAATGTCGGAGTCCTTAACCGGATTGGCTGCGTTGTGCTCGGTGTTGAAATCGCCAAGCACGATGACATTCTGTCCCTGCTCAACCAGTGGCTTAATCCACTCGCGAACAAGCTTGCCCTGTCGCTTCCGCAGGTCTTCCTCTTCTGGCTTAGCTCGGAAGTGGGCCGTCAAAACCAGCAGAGACTCTTTTTCACTGCCGGTGCCCCATTCAAACTTGCCGATCAGGTGCTTGGGCAGGTTGTAATACTCCTTTGTGTCGAACATTTCCTGGGACTGTTCGCGTCGGCTGAATTCGACGAGTCCGCTTTGATACATCAAGGCGACGTCTTGCTCGGTGCCAAAGTCAAAGCCATCGATAAACGAATAGCGATACTTCAGCTTGTATTTTTCCTCGAGCACTTTGGTCAACTTGAAAATCACATCGCGGCTCTCGACTTCCTGGAGGGCGAGAATCGTTGGTTGCAATTCGGAGATGACTCGAGCGACTTCGTTGAGTTTCCATTCCCACTCTTCTTTGGTCGGAGCCGAATTCTGTTTGGCAATATCGGCTTTATTGTCTTGTTTGAAGTCGTCGAAGAACCACTCCACATTCCACGTTGCCACCCGAATGGACTCGGGCCGTTCATCACGGAGCGCGGTGGGCTGGCTGGCTGTGAAAAAAAGTGCGACGAGCAGGATGCGAAGCAGCATGAAAGTCCCTATGCAAGCTGGAGAACAGGTTTGATGTAAAGTGAAGTGAGCCGATG
>JBJTQD010000372.1:0-3079 GCA_046075445.1 Planctomycetota bacterium | reverse complement strand
CTTCGTGCCAGTCGCCGCCCCAAACGCCGCTTGCGTGCCCGCATCCGATTGCCGATAATCCTGTTCACTCGAAATCCTTTCGCGTGGTGTTTATTGGTTGGAGTTGGTACCCCAATAAACACCGCAAAACGCCAAAGGTTTTCGAGTTTTTTATGCGGAGGCTACGTGATTACGCTTGATTCAGGACTAGTCGGACTGAGCGTCCGCAGCGGAAATCGAGTCAGCTCGGCGGAAGGCTTGACTTCCTGAACGAATTGACTGGCGGTATTCTACCTGAGAGCAGCACTCGGCTGGTTTCTCCAGCCCCGCGCTCGACATTCAAATATATCGACATATTACGATATATCAACGAGCGTTTGGCTAACCTTTTTTGCGATTTCTTCGAAAAAGGCCTTTGCTTCGGGGGCTGCTGGCGTTTACCAAATAGGGGCGGAGGCGTGCTCAGGGGTCGACCGGCGGCTAGCGCTTGCCGCTCAAGGCTGCGAAACCCGAAGAAAGAGACGGTTTTCAAAGGACGGCCTGATGGGCGACAATCAATGCCCAACGGCTTCCCCAGGCGTTATGCCACGGGCGTCATCCCGGTTTCTAACCCGTCTGGTCAACATTCTCACGACTTTTAAGCAACTTATGCCCACGGTTCAATCTATCGCCGCTTCCCAATTCCTGCCCGCAGTTCTTGCCTTCGCAACATTGCTCTGGTCCGCACTTCCGTCGCCCGCTCACGGGCAGGCAACCGCCGGTCCAGCCACACGCAAGATTGAGCCGTTCACCGCAAGCTCGGTCCAAGGCGAAGTGGTTGAGCTGAAAGTTAGCGACCAGCCGAGCCTGACCGTCGTCGCCTTCCTCGGAAATGATTGCCCACTCGCCAAGCTCTATGCGCCGCGACTGGGAGAACTGGCAACGAAATACGGTCCGCGCGGCGTGCGCGTCATTGGCATCAACAGCAATCGACAAGACTCGCCCAGCCAGATCGAAGCGGCCATTAAAGAACTGCAAATCACTTTCCCGATCATCAAAGACGTTGGCCGCAAATTGGCCGATGCTTTTGAGGCCAGCCGCACGCCCGAGATCTTTCTGCTCGACCAGTCGCTCACAGTACGCTACCACGGACGGGTCGACGACCAGTACCAGCCCGGCATCGCTCGCACTGAACCGAAGCGCCGCGACCTCGAACTGGCGATCGAAGAGCTGCTCGCGGGTAAAAACGTTTCCGTTCCCGAGACAAACTTCTTCGGCTGCTTGATTGGCCGGGAAGTCGCGCCGACTAACAGCGAATCCGTTACCTTCACTGGCGAAGTCTACCGCGTGCTCAAGGAGAATTGCCTCGAGTGCCATCGCGAAGGAGACATCGGCCCTTTCTCGCTCGCCGACTACGAAGATGCTCGCGGCTGGGGCGACATGATCGTTGAAGTGATCAACAGTGGCTTCATGCCGCCTTGGCATGCCAATCCGGAACATGGCGAATTCGCCAACCAGCGGCTGATGCCAGAATCCGACAAACAGATTCTGCGCGACTGGGTAGCCACCGGCGCGCCGCGCGGCCCGGACGCAGAACTCCCTGCGGTCCCTCCGGCTACCAGCGATTGGCGATTGCCACGGGTTCCGGATTTAGTCGTCGAGATGAGCACTCAGCCGTTCACGATCCCCGCCAGCGGCACCGTCGACTACCAATACTTCGTCGTCGACCCGGGACTGAAAGAAGACTGCTGGATAGTCGGCGCCGAGGTTATTCCTGGAAACCGCTCGGTCGTCCACCACAGCATTGTCTTCGTGCGACCACCCGACGGCGAAGCCTCGCCCGGCATGGGCTGGCTCGCCGCCTACGTCCCCGGTCAGCGACCGCTCCCCTACCCTGCGGGACACGGCCGCCGAATTCCTGCCGGAAGCAAGTTTGTCTTCCAGCAGCACTACACCCCCAACGGCCGCGAGCAAACCGATACTACCAAGATCGGCTTGATCTTCGCCCCCGACTCCGAAATCGATCACGAACTCTTCACGCTGATGGCGATGAATCAAGAATTTGAGATCCCACCCCACGCCGACAGCCACCCCGTTGCTGGAAAAGTCCCTTTCCTCCCGCCCGGCGCGACACTGCTCAGCTTCTCCCCGCATATGCACTATCGCGGAAAAAGCTTTCGTTTGGTCGGCAGCAAAGGGGACCAGTCTGAAGTGCTGCTCGACGTGCCGCGCTACGACTTCAATTGGCAGCACAACTACGAACTGAAGTCACCGCGACCACTGGGCGACTTTGAGCGAATCGAATTCGAAGCCCGCTTTGACAACTCGGCCGCTAACCCAGCCAACCCCGATCCGACCCAGACTGTCAGCTGGGGCGATCAAACTTGGGAAGAGATGGCCGTGGTCTTCTTCGATGCGACGATGCCCCGAGGCGGAACGACTCCAAAAATGGGGCGCGGCCAGCCAAGCCTCCCGACCACTCCCGAATACTCGGCTGCCGAGCAAGCCGCCGCCAGGGAATTCATCGACGACTTCTTCAGCCGCTTCGACCCGCAAGGCACCGGAAGTATCCCTCGCGATGAACTACCGCAAGCCATTCGTCGCTTCGTCCGACTCGATCAAAACAACGACGGCAAGATCACTCGAGATGAACTCGAGCAACTCGCTCGCGAGCGATACCAGTGGCAGGATGAGCGGGCAGCAAGGGAAAAAGAAAACGGTTCGTCGCAGCCACCTCAGCAGGAGAGCCCCTAAGTCTCTCGCTGCTGCTTCAATCCATGCTGACTGCTCTTCTCAACCCACTTCCAACCCAACCGCCGCCCTGTGACCCGACTCTTCTCTTTCTGTACGGCTTGGATCGCTCGCCGACCCAGAATTGCTGCCCTGCTGATTTTGCTCATCAGCGCGGCCGCGCTCGTTGGCTACTTCGATCCAAAACTCTTCGTGCGTCTGGCCAAGGGCGACACCAGCGAGACGGCTGCCACCAGCAGTAGCAATTCTTCCAATCGCCAGGAAGCCCGCGGTTCCTCGCGACGAGTCTCCAGCCAGCGAATGGGTGGCGATGCCGTTCTGGTCGTCGAGTCCCCGAGCCTCTTCACCCCCGAGGGCGTCGCTGCCTTAC
>JBJTQD010000371.1:0-10876 GCA_046075445.1 Planctomycetota bacterium | reverse complement strand
CCGATTGCGGCACCTTGTCGGAGAAAAGCGCCTGCTGGAGCACGCTGTCGTAACCCCGCACCCGGGCGTAATAGACGTCTTTCTGAATCGAGCCGTTAAGCGTTGCCGCCAGCGTGTACTGGTGCGCTTCAAACTGGGAATAGAACTGGTGAAAGGCGTTGCTGCGCACCTCGCGGCTGGGCGACTGCAGCAGCTGGCTGAAAGTCGACGGCGAGAGTTCGACTGAGTTTCCTTTTTCGTCAGTCACATGCCCGAACTTCATATCGGCGTCATGTAATTGATGGAAGATATGGTTGGTGGCGTCGGCCATCTCGCCCTGCATGGCGATAATCTGTTCCTCGCGGGCCGAGAGCGTGTACGGCTTGTAGCGGAGCAAACGGTCGAGCAGCAGTTTGTAGGGGGCCAGCGCAGGCTCATTGAGGAAGCTGCTCATCACTTCGTCGAGGATCGCGAGGATTTCAGGACGGAGGTAGCTGGCTGCCTCACCGGCTCGCGTTGCCATGTTTTGAAAGCGGCCAACCATGCGCTGGTAGTCCGAATTCGTTTGATCCTCGGCCGTGCGGAGAAAGGCATAGTTGCCGAGCTTCTCGGCAAGTCGCTCTACCTGACTGTCGTACCGCAGGCACTCAGCCAGTTTGGTTGCCGAGGTAGCGAGTTGCCCGCGAAACGGAGCGTAACCGGGGATTAGGGATTCAAACTCCTTGAAGCCTTTTTCCCAGCCAGCATCGTCGGTAAAAAGTTCGCTCAGGTCCCAGGTATCTCCGACGGGCACTTCACTTCGCTTGGGCAGACTGATGACTTTATTCATTGGCGACGACATCCTGTGCTCTGGAAAACCTGTACTTCGGAAAACCGCGGGGAGCAGAATTCACATCGCGCCCCGCTGAGGTATGCCCCAACGTACAATGAGTGGGCTTTCTTTATCAACAGGAGTCAAGCATGTCGCGCGGAATTCGGCCGTCGCTCACACAAAACCGGTCAGCAGCCAAGTCTCTCTGGGTATCGCTAACACTTTTGGCCGCTCTATTGGCTGGCTCCAGCCCAGCCCAAGAGGTGCAACCGAAGTTTATCGATTTGAATGAGGACTCCGCTCGGCAAGTTGTGGTCGACCGAGAAGCCGGCCAGTATCTCGGCCATCCAACGACTTTGCTGCTGGAAGACGGCAAGACGATTCTTTGCGTTTATCCTAAAGGCCACGGCAAGGGACCGGTGATTTACAAGCGAAGCTCTGATGGCGGGAAGACTTGGAGTGACCGCCTGCCGACTCCCAAATCGTGGGAGACATCGAAGGAGACGCCGACCTTGTACCGTGTGATCTCGCCGGACGGACATCGCCGGGTGATCATGTTCTCCGGTCTCTACCCGGCGCGAATGGCGGTCAGCAATGACGATGGTGAAAGCTGGTCCGAACTGGAACCTGTTGGCGAGTGGGGAGGGATCGTGGTGATGGGAAGCGTGGAACCGCTGCGCACCGGTCCCGGTCACTACCTCGCAATGTTTCATGATGATGGCCGTTTTTTGACAGCCGACAGCAAGCAGACCAAGCCGGTCGAGTTCAAATTGCTCAAGTCGCTTTCGACGGATGGCGGGATGACCTGGTCTACCCCAGTGACCGTGCTCAGTTCGACCAAGATGCACTTGTGTGAACCGGGCGTGATTCGCAGTCCCGATGGAGAGACGTTGGCCTGCTTGCTCCGCGAGAACACTCGGACGGCGCCGTCGCAAATTATCTTCTCAAAAGATGAGGGGGTGACTTGGTCAGAGCCTCGTCCGTTGCCTGCCAGCTTGTACGGCGACCGGCACACGGCGAAGTACGCACCTGATGGACGCTTGCTGATTTCCTATCGCAAGATCTCACCGCGTGGTGAAACCTCGCCAGCCGAAGGAGACTGGGTCGCTTGGGTTGGTACTTGGGAGGATTTGACCGAGTCTCGGCCTGGCCAATACCTCGTGCGACTGAAAGACAACACCAAAAGCGGCGACTGCGCTTATCCGGGAGTTGAAATTCTTCCCGATGGAACATTTGTCGTCACGACTTACGGTCACTGGACCAAGGACGAGCCGCCTTACATCATGAGCGTGCGATTGCAGTTGGCTGAACTGGATGCGTTGGCGAAGTGAGCCGCAAGGTCGGGGCGACAAGCTCGGAAGGCGGAAGCGGGAATGTGGAACGTGGAGTTTATTCATGCGGAAAGCCGTCAGAGAGTGGTGGCTCTCTGACGGCTTTCGGATGATTTGATTACGCTTAGTAAGAACTGCTTCACCGCGGCTTGGCCTCAGTTCACCAGCTTGACGAAGTGGGGAGCTGGAATTGTTGGTTCGGCACCGTCGAGTTGATTAAGTTGCTCGACGAGAACTTGGGTATCGGTGTGTGCTTTTTCCACCCAGAGCTGACGCATTGAGCTGGGGACCGTGTTTCCGGCAAAGGCCTCGTTGTCGAGGCAGGCGAGGACCCCATCGACGATTCGACGGTTGAGTTCCGGATTGGCTGACCACTTGCTGGGAGACTGCTTAAAGCCGCGGAGCATGGAGCTGATCAAAATTTCTTGTTGGCGAGCAGCTTGTTGGTCGTCGTAATAGCCGCGCTCTTGGACGAATTCATTCAGTCGCTTGCGGTCGAAAGTAAATTGCTGGGCGACCTCCTGCTGGGGAAACCACGCGAGGAACAAGTCGGTCCATTTCTCGACTAGTCGTCGCAACTGATTGAGTCGCTCGAAGACCGCTTCGTTTTTGCCTTGAGCGGAGAGCATCAAGCGGAAGACTCGGTTCTTCGTTTCAACGTGGGCGATAAAAGTGCTGTAGACAAGACCGGTGTACTCCTCGCGCTGATTCTGAATGTCGACGCTGACGAGGTAAGTAGCCCAGATGCGAGTCAGCATTTCGCTGAGGAAAATCTCCTCCGCGATGATCTCGAAGGCTGGCCAGGGGTTGTGCGCTGGGGCTGGGTCGCTGAAGTCCTCAGCGAAGACTTTCAGCGCGGCGTTCCAGCGACCCGTACGAATCTTGGAGTTGGTCCAGTAGTGCTGGGCCAGCAGGGCATCGTGATTGCGAGTGCTCTTTAAAAGCGAAGCAGAATGAACAGCCAGCCAGGCGGCGATTTCGGATTGTTGTCGAGCGTGCATGGTGTGATTCAGGTTGAAGCGAGGGGACGAGTCGTTTGAAAATTTGGCCGGCGGGCCGGGGGCAACCGGCCGGCCTGTTCGTCGGAGGTGAACAAGCCGGCCGGTGTTTGGGTGAAGAGTCCCTATTGCAGAGGCCGGACCAAAAACCGGCGTTCCCCGAGAGCCGTCGGATGAAAATCCTCCTAAACTGCCGGCATTCATGCACTTGCGCACAAATCAGTTTCTTGCGCGGCCGACCAAACTTCAGAAATTGTGCTGTTTGCGGACAACGGCCGGTTGCGAAAAGGCAACAGTGAGGCAAAAGCACATCGCGTCAGAGGCATGAAAAAGCTGGTTCAGCTAACCAGCTGATTGCGTTGGCGGCTCGCGGAGAAGCCATCATCTCGACGAAAAAAAGAAAGCCTCGGCCCGAGGGAATCCCTCTCGAGCCGAGGCTGTAAGCATGGGTCCTGAAAGAGACCTTTTGCCGGTTACCGACTGAATGGACGCTGGTTTGACTGGACGGTACTCGTCAAGTCTTAGAGGAGGTCGCGGAGGGAACTCCACTGGACGTCCGAGCGAATCAGGAGGCGGTTGGCTAACTCCATGCAATCGCTGCGTTCGCACAGTAGTGAGAGCGCGAAGTCGACAAAGTTGATTCCACTCACTTCGTTTACCAGGACCAAGTCGCTGGAGTTGAGATTGACGGCGGCAGGAAGCGCTCCCGTCTGCTCGCGAAGCGTTTCTCGTCCAAGTTCAGGGTCGTTTCCTTTGGGCACTCCGAGGAGCAGGCGAGCTTCGCCCCCAAGTTTATCACTGAAGGGATGGCACTTGTTCAACAGTTGGCTGATAGGCCCGCGCCAAGCGGAGTGCTGCGAATCGCTGGATTCATCGACGCTCTGGGAGCAGAGTGTGCGGCTGGCTTCAGTCACTTCTTGAGTTGCCGCGCTGTAAATTGCCGGGAGTAGTTGTGATTGGAAGCAAGCGGCATCGCGAATAACATCCCAGAAGTTCCCTCGAGGAGCGACTGCTTCCTCAAAGAAACGCAATTCGATTTTCGAGAGGAGCTCAACTTCGCGGCGTCTCAAAGCGCGGAGCTGTAACTCGGCATTGTCATCCAGTGGCTGATTGGTCCCTTGGCCGCTGAGCAAGAAGGCCTTGACGGCTGCTGAGACCCTCAAACGAATGCGATCCACCTCGGAACGAACATCCTCTAGATTGCGAAGCAATTTTCGCTGTAGGTCCCGAGCACAGACTGCAGCGACATAGCGGTATCGGGCTTGGAAATAATTTTCAATGGTGCTGCCCAGAGCCACTCGCTCACCAGCTCGGTCTACTCGATTGACAAATTGCCGAGTGAGAGCGTCCTCCAGCTCCAGCATTTGTTTTCCAACCTTTTCCACTTGCAGATTAGACTCCTTCAGCTGCGCGGATTGACGACGTTGGAGTTCATTCCATTTCCAGACTGCGAAGTTCAGGTCCAATTTTTTGAAACCGAAGTCGTTTCGGACCGCTTCGCGAATTTTTTGGTGACACTCTTGAAACAACTCGTCTACCAACTTGGTTGTGTCGAGTAGGCCCTTACCGAGGTAGACGCTCGGGTTCTCCGTGTCTTGATAGCCGAACAGCTTATCGAGTTCGACATGCCAGACCGGCTGTTGACCCGAGGTTGCCTGCAGGGCTTCGTTCAGAGCTTTGCTGATGAGATTTCTTGGGAGGACGCCTTTGATCAGGGAGTCAAAGCGGCGTTCCCAAGCTTCGCGGGGAGGAATGAGCTCATTAAAGTCTGGCAATTCGACCGGAGCTTGAGGCGATTGACCGCACCAGCGAGCGATAATCGGTTCGATTAACGACGCCGCCACTCGTTGGGTATCTCCTGAGTAATTCAAACCTAAAAGGCTCATCCCGAAAGATCGGAAGCTAAAGCTATCCGACGCCTTGTCCATGCCTCGGCAGGCTTCAAAGAAAGGCTGGCTTGGGGTGAGGTTTGAGATCACCAAATAGCTGGCGATTTCATTGAGCTTTGCTTGGAGTTGCTCGTCGCTGCGGAAAGATTCCAGGGGCTGGAGGTAAACGGTTCCAAAGGGAGTTGTCCCCGGAAGTTCAGGGATGCCGCAACTGGCGTCTCCCGGGTAGCCATCGCGCATGTACTGCCTAAGCTCTGTCAGGAAGGAGAAGGAGCTGGCGATATTCAGCCCCGCATCGCGACCACGGCTCTCGGTTGAATGCAACAGCACCCCGTGAACGTCGTCGCCGGAGTATCCCTGCTCCATCAGCAAGAACTGCGACAGGTAGGCGAGGTCGAGAATCGTTCCACTTCCGATCCCGCCACTGATCGATCCGACAATGAAAACTCGGGGCTGGCAAACCTCTGGATTGCAGTCCAACTGAGCAACGGTCTGGGCGATCGCATCGGGCTGGGAAATTCTTTCCATCTGCTGCTTGAGCTTCGACCAAACTTGGTCGAAGTTGTCGACCAATGCGAGTCGACCGAGGGGACGCAGGCCCTCTGTCTGCAGCGATTTTGGAATATTGTAGATCCATCGGCGATTGAGCCATTTGGAAAAGTCGCGGCTTCCTCCGCGATAATCCTCGGGGCGGCGCAGCGGCAGGTGTAGGGCCTGATCGCTCGACAGATAGTCTGGGCCAACACCTTGAACGGCGTGAGAAATCGAAACCCGATCGGTGTCGAGTGCCAAGAGTCCGATCGAAGGTAGCTGGCTCATGTCACTAAATTGTTGTTCAATTCGAGCCTTCACCCCGCGGAGAATTTGCGTTCCGAGTTGGCCGATACCGACTAACAGCAAAGGAGCAAACTGCATCTCCGCCGCGCAGTCGGTTGGAGCGGGAGCATAGTTCGGCAGACTCCCTTGGAGATTTACCGATTTGGAGAGCGGTTGGGTCACGGCGGGGCTGAAGGTTCGCGGCCCGTCAGTCGTCGAGTCATTGCCTTTACGAGGTTGCATCCCGACCTGTCTCTTTCCCGGGAGCACCAAGGTCTTGCGTTGTTTCAGTTCCTCGATCATCTCGAGGCAGCTCTTGAATCGCTTCTCCGGGTCTTTATTGAGCGCTTTGGCAATGACAGTCTGGTCGTTGGCAGGCAAGCGTGAAAGATTCGGCTTGGCATTCATGTGCTGGGCCGCCAATTGGGCCGCGGAGCTCCCGCCGAATGGGCGTTCCCCAGTGAGCATCTCTTGGAAAAGAATTGCCAAGCTGTACTGATCGCTATACCGGCTCGGTCTCCCATCAAAGAGCTCCGGAGCGGCGTATGTCGGCGTCATACCGCCGATGAGCGAATCGCCAGTCTGCTGGACATCCTTGACCAAGCCGAAGTCGGCGAGTTTGGCATGGTGCCCGACGAGAAGAAAATTCTCAGGTTTGACATCGAGATGTTGTAAGTTGTGCTCGAATGCCAGAAAGTCGAGTGCTTCGGCTGCCTGTGAAAGGTAGCCAAGCAATTCAGCGCGAGGAATGCCGCAGATTTGCTTCTGGGCATAAGACTCAAACACATCGGCAAGCGAACGGTCTGCAAGTTCGGTAACAATGACCATCAGCTCGTCAACAAAGTCGATCCGCTCCAGAGAAAGCAGAAATGGATGGCGCAATTGCTTGATCTTCTCCAGCGAGCGCAACTCCAAGTTGGCTCGGCGATCGCTATTGCAGCCGAAAAGGATTTTGACTGCCTTGAACAGTCCACCAGGTGCCTCGGCCTTCCAAACTTCTCCGAATCCTCCGGAGCCGATTTTGGATATCAGTCGGTATCCGAGAATGTTCTCGAAGTGTTTTTCTAAATCTGTGTGCATATTCATCTCGAACTTGGAAAAACCTTGCGGTGGTTTGGTTGGTCAGCTTTCGTTTACCTTGGGGCATGCCGTCAGTAAACAAAGTGGTGTTAGTTCAGTTGGCTTTCTTGCGAGGCACCAGTTAATCAACTCGTCTTTTCGGTCTCGACGGAAGTGGCTGGGCGGAACGACTGCTGTCCAGCGGTAAAATAGGTCCCCGCCACACGATCGATGTAATCTTCTTTCAACTCCAACGGCAACTCGTTGTAGGCACAATAGTTGCGGATCTGCTGAAGCAAATCTCGCGGGTGGCAGCGACGCAGCCGTCGGCCCGTCTGTCGGTAATGCTTTTCCATCAGGTAATCGACCACCTCGGGGCGATATTGGCACTCGAATTTCTCACAGCCACTGGCGAACAGTTGCTGGAATTCCCGAGGGCTGGGGTCTGTGATTTCGATCTTGTAGGGGATTCGCCGCAAGAATGCTTCGTCGGCCAACTCCAGCGGATCAAGGTTGGTCGAAAAGATTAGCAGTTGCTCGAAAGGGATTTGAATTTTCTTGCCGGTGGAGAGGGTGAGAAAATCAATCCGATTTTCCAGCGGGATAATCCAGCGGTTGAGAAGTTCTTGTGGCTCGACCCGCTGCCGCCCGAAGTCATCGACCAGCAAACAGCCTCCATTGCTTTTCATTTGCAGGGGCGCCTCGCTGGTGTTGCTGACAGGGTCGAACCGAATCTCGAGCGAGTCCAGCGTCATCTCGCCTCCGACAATTACGGTAGGACGATAGATTTTCAGCCAGCGGGAGTCGTGGGAAACGTCGAGGGCCGAATCGCCCTCGTTTTTCATCGGTCGATGGTAGGCAGCATCGAAGAACTTGATGATCTGTCCATCCTCATAAATAGCCCAAGGAATCCAAATCGCTTGGCCGAAACACTGCGTAATCCGTTGTGCCAGCGTGGTCTTTCCGTTTCCAGGTTCGCCGTAAAGGAAAAGTCCAGCGCCGGAGTTAATCGCCGGACCAAGGCTCTCGAATAGACCTTCGTCGATTGAGATGTCACCGAAGGCCCGCATCAATTGAGCGCGACGAGGACGCTCATCGCGAATCGTCTGGGCCTCAACGGACATCACATAATCAAGGAGCGGAACCGGGGCAGGACCCGTGTAGGAGCAACTCCGCAGCAATGCAGCAGCTCGCTCACGTCCATTTTCTGTCAGGCAGTAGTAGTAGTCATTAAAGGGTGCGGCAGCTCGATGCACGATCAATTGCTGCACTCGTAGAGTCTGGTAAAGATCCTCCAGAATCCCAAAAGGAAGACAGAGGTCGACGGCAAGTTGGCGTCCACTTGATTGGCCGCAAACCGACAACCGTTTGATCACGAGACTCTCGATCAGACTGATCGGCAACCCGGTTTCATTCAGCGACGGTGGTTCATTGGGATGAAAAGACTCATCCGCCATGATCGATGCGAGAATATTGCTGCTGAGAGATGAGAGGTTCATCACTATCTCGGGCGGGTAATTGAGGGAGCGGACTTTACCGATTCGGAAAACTGTAGCTCAGGTTTCCAGAAAGGCTGTCAAGTCTCGAATTGATTCTTTCGTTGCAATCGATACAGCCCGAAAGGTCCAACGTCGCGTCTCAACTGACAGCGCTTTTCAGATGAAATTCGCGAATTCAATCGCCAAGTTGTTTTTTGTGCGGGAGCAGTGACCTATTCATTTCTGTCTCGAAAACCCATCCGAAAGGGGTGGGCGATTCCGGACACCCGCTCAAAACGCTTACGCAGTCACTGCATTCGTCTCGACGAGCCCACCACGATGTTGTCCGACCCCTACCCTCAAAACTGCGAACCTGTCGCCAGCGAATGGTATCTCGCCGGTCAATTGACCCCGCGGGATGTCGCTCGTGAGTTTCCAATACACTCCTCGGTATTCTCTGTAGGAAGAAAACCGGACAATGCTCTTTCCATCCCATCCCACAGCGTCTCGGGCTACCACGCTGAATTCTTCCAAACGGAATCGGGGCTTTTTCTCCGGGACCTCAGGAGTACTAACGGAACCTTCGTAAATGGAGAACGGTTGGAGGGAGAAGTTCAACTCCAAGGCGGCGATCTGATCCAATTCGCGACCGAAGTCTTTCGCGTTGGACACTCGACGAAACGAAAAGATAGCCGCACTGTCGCGAACGACTCTTCCGATCACGCCCTGGCCCTCGTGCAGTTCGACCGTTTGATTAACGATGGCAACGCCTTCCCTTACTTTCAACCGATCGTGAGCCTGCCTGACCAGAAATTCGTCGGCTACGAGGTCCTCGGTCGCAGTCGGCTGTTTGGTTTGCAGATGCCCGCCCAGATGTTTTTGGCCGCGGCTCAGTTGAACATGGAAGCCGAATTGAGCGAGGTCTTCCGGATGCGGGGAGTCCAAGTGGGCGCCGAGTTTCCGGCTGACGTCAATCTCTTCCTTAATACCCATCCAAAAGAATTAGGGCAGGATCGGCTTTACACTTCGCTCCGCCTGCTTCGTGAAACAGACCCACAGCGAAAACTGACGCTTGAGATTCATGAGGGCGCGGTTGCCAATTCCGAAACAATGCGAGAATTGAGCAACGTCCTGAGTGACCTGAATATTCAGTTGGCCTTTGATGACTTCGGCGTTGGCGAAGCTCGGCTGGTAGAACTTTCGGAAATTCGTCCGGACTACCTAAAGTTTGACATGAAGCTGACCAACAACATCCATGCCGCCTCTGCCAAGCGACAGGAGTTGGTGGCTCTATTCGCCAGAATGCTGAACGAACTAGGCATTAATACTTTGGCGGAAGGAATTGAAACGAAGGAATGCCATGAGACGATTTGCCAAATGGGGTTCAAATTCGCACAAGGCTTCTATTACGGTCGCCCCGAAGCAATCTCCAAATACGTGCCAAATTGCTCCACAAGCACACCACAGCCGAAGCTGACCTAGTCCGGGCTGGACCCGGTTTTTAGCTGGAAAAATCAAGCCTTACGCAAATCCCGCCCGTTTGCTAAACTGTGAGACTGGCAAAAACAAAGCTCCGATCGGTCCCCCTCCGGGACCGATTTTTTTCTTGGGAGAGTCCAAGTCCATGGCAAAAAGCAAAAAGAAACTTGAAGTTGTGCACCTCGTTTGCGAAGAAACCGGGGATTACAACTACACCTTGCGCCGCAAGAGCGGTGGTGAGAAGCTGAAAGTTAAAAAGTATTCCCCCCGTCTGCGAAAGCACACGGTTCACGTTGAGAAGAAGAAGTAAACACGTTTTACTTGCTTTAAAAGCGTGTTGGAATTTCTTTCCAAACGCATTGGCTTGCTCCAGATTTGGCTGCTGAAGATTTGAGCCTTCAAATCAGTGCAGTTTATCCAATCCAATGCTTCGGCAAAGCTTCAGCGGCTAACGAAATTTTCGCAAACGCGTCCTGTCAGACAGCGACGCGTTTTTTCGTAGCTTGGCTGAACAGGTCGAGTCAGCAATGAACCGCCGACACGGAAAGCCCGTAATGGATCTTCTTACTTGTTTGGATTTGGTTTCCATTCGAGCTTCAACCTCTCGAGCTAACTCTGAACTGAATCGGGTATACTTGGCAGAGTGCTTGGAAGGTCTTCAATAGCCGGACCGTCTTTGAAAATCCGGCCCCTTTGAATGGAGTTGCGACATGCCGCTGCGCTGGAGAATCAGACCCCACGACAGAGGATTGGTCGAGAGGATTAGCCAAGCCAACAATCTCTCTCCGGTCATTGCCCAGATTCTGGCTGCACGAGAGATCACGCAAGCCAGCCAGGTCGAAGCATTCTTTGATCTCAGGTTGACTCAGGTTCACAGCCCCTTCCTCCTGCCGGGTATGGAGCAAGCTTGTGCAGTGATCCTGGCGGCGGTAGAGGCTGGGCGAAAGATCGTTGTCTACGGCGACTATGATTGCGATGGAATCACGGCCACCTCTATTCTTTATCGCTGCCTAAAACTACTGGGCGGGAACGTCAG
>JBJTQD010000370.1:0-2201 GCA_046075445.1 Planctomycetota bacterium | reverse complement strand
CCCGTTCATTACCCAGCAGCTTCGATGGCTTCGTCTTGAAATCCCACGCGCAGAGGTCGACGCGATAGCCATTCCCGAAGTTCCGCACGAACTGGTCGTACTCAAAGGCCAATTGCCTTGCCACATCGCCATAACACGTTTCAAAACTCGCTCCATCCTTCGCGATCATCATCTCGACACCCAGCTTGCGAAACTTGCCCGAGTGCGCTGGGTGGCTGGCCAGCAGATGACACAGCGCCCACCGCCATGCATAAGCTTGCCATGAGTCGCCGGTAATCTGTCCCGCTTTGACAATCTCGTCCAGCGGCTTCTTTTCCGCGTTCGTCAGATAGTCGATCACGACCGGGTCGATGTTGACCCCGAGCTCTTCCGGCTTCCAGTACTGGCCCATTTCAGCCATCCCCTCGGCGTACCAGATGGGACCGGGGCTTCCGAAAGTCAGATTGCAAAAGCAGTGAACCGCTTCGTGCTGGACAACCCCATGGTCGTCGCAGGAGTAGACGATCGCTTCGACGTCGACCACCTCACCGCTTTGTGCACTGAGGGCTCTGGTAGCGACTGTGACACCTGCCCCCGACGAGATCGATTGCACGGCGTCGGGCGGCAAGTTTGGGAACTTATTCAGATCGGAGACAACGTAACACTCGATCGGCTTGCGCGGTCGCTTGGTGTAATACTTGCCGACCAGCGTATACATCCGCTCGAGTTTGTCCAGCAACACCGCTGCGCTGCGGTCGGAGATGTCAGTATAGAGCACGAAGTGATCAGAATTCAGCATCCGCGCGTCGCGCGGGTCATCGGAAAGCTTACTGTGCTTCTGTTCCAGCTGATCGTCGTAGCTGAGCGTCGCCTTTTCGCGTTTGGCTTGCAGCTCAACTTCAATCTTGCGGACAACTTTGTCGCCGTTGCTAAACTCGATCACTTCCATCGCTTTGACTTGGTCGCCGGGAAGAACCCGATTGAGGCTGTCGACTTCGATCGCCAGATTCCCTGCAGGATCGATCTCGACGACTAGCTTTCCCTTGGGTGCGACTTTGCTTTGAGCAACCAGCAGAGTCAGCTTGTCCTCGACGAGCTTTTGGACTCGCCCCGCGACTTGGCATTCGGTGAAGTCGTCGCCGAGCGAATTGCCCTTCTCGACCTTGAGTTCCTCTTGAGCCAATTCGACCATCTGAAAAGCTGCGACCGGGGCCTCGGTCTTACCTTGCTTGTTCAGTTTGGCTTGAAACCGAAGCAGCATCCCCGGTTCGATCAGCGCGGCGGGGAGTTGGCCTGCGACCCTGATCGAGGCGGGGAGCGGAAGGATGTACTTTCCGCCTTCTAGCGAAAGAGCTTTTTCGTTTTTGTTTTGGATCTTGGCAGTGAACTTGTTGCCATCAGGTTTGGCAACGGTGATTTGGCCTGGCTTGAGGCTGAGAATTTTTCCCGAGACTTCCGTTTTGCCAATCGCTCGGAGTTGCTCATTTTGAGCGAGCGTTGGGGAAGAGCAGAGGAGCAAGATTGCGACGGCTACGATGACGTTGATGCGGCGGGATTGATTGCGCATGGGACACCTTGAGACGGGAGGTTGAACCACAAATCACCCCTAATTGTAGGATCAATTAAGAGGAAGTGAACAAACCACTGATAACCGCTAAAGGTGAAAGAACTGCAATCGGACTACTTTTTCAGGGTGTTGAGCTTGGTTTGGGCTGCGGTGAGTTTTTCTTGTGCGATGGCGAGCCACTTTTGGTCGAACTCGAGTTGTTTGCCCGGGCCGAGGACGCGGTCTCGCACGCGATCTGTACTTTCCAATTGAAACTCAGCTTGAATGACTCGCCGCTCGGCCGCCAGAACTTCTAACTCTGCGATTCCCAGCTCCATGCTACTGGGCTCACTCACGAAAGATGCTTCGCGTTCCAACTGCTGCTGGTAAAGTTGCTCGATCTTCAATTGCTTGGGATGCATCAAGCCTTGAAGTGACAGGCTGCGACTCTCGCGCGAATTCCAGCGGGCATCTTCAAGCTGCTGGGCGATCCGAAAGCTCGTCAGGCTGCGGAGGTGGCTGAGCTGGCTCTCGAGATTAGCGACGCGAGCGGTGAGGTCTTTGGCGGGAGAAGGTGTGCTGTCTTGTCGCGCGATGAAGATCAGCGCGAGGGAGGCTGAAAGCAGGGTGAGCAGCGGAGCGCGAGTCATGACGAGGGTCCTGGCTGAGAGGGGAG
>JBJTQD010000369.1:0-3693 GCA_046075445.1 Planctomycetota bacterium | reverse complement strand
GAAACCCGAGGTTTGGAAAGAAGTCGTCACTTTTTTACGCGAACATCCGCGACCGCCTTTGCCGGCAGAGATTTTTGTACAAGCAGAAGCGATGCGAGTTACGACTCCGCCGTGTGGCGAGGCGAAACCACAGCACCGACCGAGGCAGGCGGACGTCGCATGGAGTGGCGATCACCATTTGCTTTGGAACGGTGGTAAACCAGCGGACACGCTTGAGTTGAAGTTTGATTTGCCGGAGGCTCGCGACTACGTTCTCCAGCCTTTCCTGACCCAAGGCCCCGAATTCGGGCAGGCTGAATTGCTTCTGGATGACCAACCCCTCGGGCAGGCTGTCGACTGCTACGCCGAGCAACTCGGGCGAATTCAACCGCTTGGCTGGACCGTAAAACAGTTAGCGGCCGGAGAGCACACACTGAAAATTCGGATCGTCGCTGGTGGAAAGTCGACGGTCGAGAAACCGCTGGTTGGCTTGGATGGATTGCGATTGGTACGAGCTGAAGAGCAAGTCGCTCTTGCCGCTTGGAAAGATCTCCTTGAGAAAAAGTTGAGCTCATTCCAGTGGCCGCGTGAATTTGGATTCTCGCTTGCTTTGATCAACGAGGCCCGGGATTGGTCGCATCCAGCTTTCGCTTGGAGAAGATTGAGCGAGTTGAAAGACCAACCGATAGCGACTGCCATCCAGAATGTGAGGAGTGAGCTAAAGCAAGCCACTGCAGCAACCTCTGAGCATTTGGGAAAGTCGGTGCTCTTCGCAGATTTTCAACAAGGTTTGGCCGGATGGTTTCCCACGGGCGCCGCGCTGGAAGACGCATGGCAAGAGCAAGATGAACTCGCGCCAAACGGAGAACTTATTCCGGGCGGAGTGGTCAGCAGTCGACGCTGGGGGGATGGCTTTCAGGGCGCCCTTCGCTCCCCCACTTTTGATGTCGAGCAGGGGCAAGTTCAGATTCGCTATCGAGGCCGAGGTGGACAGGCCCGTGTGATTGTCGATGGCTACGATATGGACATCTTCAATGGCCTTCTGTTTGAGGGCATGTCGATCGGCTTGCCGGATACCACTGAATTTACTTGGGTGACCATTGCCGGTTCGCTGCGTAACTATTTGGGGCATCGCGCGCACCTCGAGGTCATTGACCAAGGTGGTGGCTACTTTGAAGTCGCGGAGGTTCGTTTCTCGAATGGTGAAAACGCGCCGTCTGGAATCGACCCGGCAAATAGCCGAACCCTGGCGGGGGACAGTTTGGAACTTCCCACCCTAGCGACCCAGTTTTCAAGATTTTTGGCTGAGCAACTTGATTCACCCGCAGAACGCTCGCCGAGGTTACTGTCGGCGCTGCTGAAGCACTCGCTGGGTGGAGCCGAAAGTGGTGATGATGAAGGCCGAGCTTTAGCGGTTGCAATTCAAGGTTGGACTGAATTCGTGGGAGAGGTTCCAAGTCCAGTCCTCTGTTTGGCAATCACGGAGGGGACTCCGGAAAACGAGCATGTCTTCATTCGGGGAAATCACAAATCGCTCGGTCCTGAAGCGCGGCGACGAAATCTGGAAGCACTCGATTTATCGTCCGCCGACGACTATGCATCGATTGCTGGAAGCGGACGACTGATGTTGGCGGAAGAAATTGCCTCGGCTGAGAATCCGCTCACGAGCCGAGTGGTCGTCAATCGGTTGTGGCATCATCTGTTTGGCCGGGGGATTGTCGAATCTGTCGATAATTTTGGTGTGCTCGGAACGCTGCCGACGCATCCGGAACTGCTTGACTACTTGGCCAGCGAGTTCACGGCCGATGGCTGGTCGCTTAAGCGAATGATCCGGCGGATGGTCCTGAGCCGAACCTATCAACTCTCGACGACGCCTGTTCTGACATCACAAGAGAAAGACCCGGCGAATCAGTTGTTTCATGTTCACAATTTGCGGCGACTGGAGGGCGAGGCTTTGCGCGACGCCATCTTGGCCGTCTCCGGCGACTTGGATTTGACGATGTATGGCCCCTCGGTTTCCGTGCATCTCACGCCGTTTATGCAAGGGCGGGGAAGGCCCGGGCACAGCGGACCGCTGGATGGGAATCGTCGCCGCAGCGTTTATCTTGAGGTGCGGCGCAACTTCCTCAATCCAATGATGCTGGCCTTTGATACACCCGCGCCGTTCAGCGCCATTGGTCGACGGAATGTTTCTAACGTGCCGGCCCAAGCCCTGATTTTGATGAATGACCCCTTCGTTCTCGAACAAGCCGAACGCTGGGCTCGCCGCTTGCTGGAAGTTCAAGAAGACGCTGAAACTCGAGTCAATCGCATGTTTGTGAAAGCGATCGGTCGACCGCCGACAGCTGAGGAACTAGAGCGATGTCTGCGGTTCGTTACCCAAGATGTCTCTGCGGAGTCGACGGCAGGGCAAGGCGAACTGGAAGCGTGGCGCGATTTGGCGCACGTCTTGTTCAACATGAAAGAGTTCGCATTTGTTTATTAAGCAACGTAACGAAAGGTCGTTGTTTGACGGAGGAACACGATGAATAGCCCTTATTATCCCTGCGGTAAAGTCTCGGCGCCGCTGCACAGCCGCCGGGACTGGCTCCGTCGAGCCGGCTGTGGATTCGGCGCGGTCGCCGCGAGCGCATTGCTGAGCAAATGGGCTCATGCCGACACCCCGTCGATGGTGCGCCCGGACAACGCTAACCCGCTGGCTCCTAAGCCGACTCATTTCGCACCAAAGGTGAAGCGAGTCGTCTATCTCTACATGGACGGCGGACCATCCCAAGTCGATACGTGGGACCCCAAGCCGCAATTGACCAAGGAGAATGGCCAGCCGTTCAAGATGAAAATTGAACCGACGCAGTTCAATAACATCGGTAACACGCTCGGAAGTCCTTGGAAATTCCAGCAATACGGTGAGTCGGGGATTCCGGTCAGCGACTTGTTTCCCAATATCGCCAAGCACGTTGATAAGCTCGCCGTAGTTCGCTCGATGGTCAGCAATTTCCCCGAGCATACCAATGCGAACTACTTTCTCCACACCGGTAGCGGATTGCAGGGACGGCCGAGTATGGGCGCTTGGGCTTGCTATGGCCTGGGAAGCGAATGCGAGGAACTGCCCGGCTTTATCATTCTCAATGGCGGCTTGATTCCACCCGGTGGACTCGATTGCTTCAACAGCGGTTTTCTCCCGGCAACCTATCAAGGTTCCGTTTTTAATCCGGGCGATTACCCGCTGGCGAACATTCGCCGATTGGAAAAAGACCCGCTGATTCAGCGAAGAAAGCTCGACCTCTTGGCCGAACTCGACCGAGGCACCGTGCTCGCGCGCGGCGCCAATGATGAAGTTGATTCGGCTATTTCGAACTATGAGCTGGCTTTTCGCATGCAGGCCTCGGTGCCAGACCTAGCGAATTTGGACGGCGAGACGGACGCGACCAAGACGATGTACGGACTCGATTCAAAGAATGGGCATACTTCGGTATTCGCTAAAAATTGTTTACTCGCGCGGCGCCTTTTAGAGCGAGGTGTCCGGTTCATCGAATTGACCTGTCCTTCGATCGGTCATGATCGCTGGGACCAACATGGGAATCTGAAGCAGGGACACGAGGACAATGCTCGAGCGGTTGATCAACCGATCGGTGCGTTTCTGACAGACTTGTCGCAGCGCGGAATGCTAGACGAAACGCTGGTCATTTGGTCTGGCGAATTTGGCCGCACGCCTTT
>JBJTQD010000368.1:0-5855 GCA_046075445.1 Planctomycetota bacterium | reverse complement strand
TGGGGAAACTTCATTCGCATTTGTGCGCGGCGATGGTGGGGAGAAGGCGGAGCCGATTGGCTGGCAGATGAAAGTTTATGGTCCGCCTGACCGGGTTCTCGATGCGGTCTTGCCGCACGAGATCACGCATACGATTTTCGCGACACACTTTGGCCGGCCGCTGCCGCGCTGGGCAGACGAGGGCGCGTGTACCACGGTCGAGCACGAATCAGAACGGGCCAAGAATCATCGGCTGCTGATCGACTTCCTGACGACTAAGCCTTCACGCGGGATCCCTTTCAATCGGATGTTCACGATGACGGAATACCCGCACGACATCCTGCCGCTGTATGCGCAAGGTTACTCGCTCGCCAAATTTCTGATTCGACAAAAAGATCGCCAGACG
Organism: Planctomycetota bacterium; assembly: GCA_046075445.1. GTDB lineage: Bacteria > Planctomycetota > Planctomycetia > Pirellulales > Pirellulaceae > BJ22. Next base: position 5,470 of record JBJTQD010000368.1, on the reverse strand, counting down.
TTTGTGAATTACATCGGAGAGGGGCTCGAACAAAGCGACTCAGCCGATCCGCTGACCGCTTGGAACGCCGTGACCCGCAAGTTCTATGGCTACAAGGACCTCTCCGACTTGCAGCTCAGCTGGCTGAGGTGGGTTGAAAGCGGCAGTCCGCTCGCGGTGCCCCCTCCAGCCGGAAAGAACGAGCCCGCCGCGATCGTCGCATCGCCCCAGGGCAACTCACCCGCGCCGACCGAATCCCTAATCTCGCAGGGCCGCGTGGCAACACCGGGGGAACCGCTAGTTGCCAATCGTGACCTATCGGACAAACCATCCAACATCAACGGAAATTGGGCGACCCAAAGCGCGCCGCTTGAACGAGTCCAGCAGGCGGGCAGCGTTGCCAGCGAGATCACGGGCAGTTGGTATCGGCAACAAATGGCAGCAAACAACTCCCCTGCCCGACCGGCAGCGACGCCCACATCAGCCGGCGACGCCTACCGCCCCGGCTCCACCGGATCCGCACAGCCAGAGGTCATCCTCAGGCGGGTTGTGTTACCTACTGGAGAGAAATAGGGCTCATTCGGAGAGACCAAAGCCTTCGAATGAGATTGATGCCGGGTCGAATACGCCTACGGCGAGAAGACTGGCAGAAGATTCAGCGGAATCTGCAGTATGATCCCGCCCATCGCGGCGCTGAATTCGGCGCCCGCTTCGCTGTTGTTCTGCCAACTGCCATCATTGGCCTGAGTGCGGACCAGCTCATCGCGGATCTTCGGGTACCACTCGTTCCAGTACTCGCCACCGGCGTGCCACATCGCTTGAACCGCATAGTAGTGAGAGTAGAAGTAGTGATTGGAAGCTTGGCCGGCATTGCTCTTCAGCCATTTCAAAGCTTTTTCAATCTGCTCCCCCTCGTAAATCCCGGCACTGTAAAGCGAAGTGACACCCGCAGCCGTCATTGCAAAAGTCGTATGCCCGCTTTGAATCGTGTAGCGGAAGCTGCCGTTTGAGTTCTGGCTCTTCTTTACGTAGTCGATGCACTTCTCGCGAACCTTGTCGGGAACCTCGATTCCAGAATCGCGAGAACCACGCAGCCCCATGATCTGGCAGACGGTGATCGACAAGTCAGCGTCACTCTTGACCGGCTGGTAACGCCAGCCGCCTTGATCGTTCTGGCACTTGCAGGTCATCAGCACGGCTTTGCGGAGCTTGTCACCAATTTCCGCCTTCTGTGTCATCCCGTAAGCTTGCGAGAGAAAGAGCATCGAGAAGCCATGGCCGTACATATTCTCGGAGGCCATGTTATCGGCCCGCGCGATGTAGCCTTCGTTGCTGACATTGCTCAGCACAAACTCGACGCACATGTCGATCTGCTTGCCGTACTTCCCCTGCCCCGGCGAACTGCCCGAGCACATCATTGCCAGGCCACCGAGCGAACAGGTAGCGACGCCGCCGGGATATCCGCTGGTGCCAAAGGCGCCTCGGTTGCGGCCCGACTTCACTTGACGATTGGCGAGAAAATCGAGTGCCCGATCGATCGTTCGTTGAGCTTCCGGCGTCACCAATTCCGCCGGTGACTTTTCATTCGGCGAAGCTTTGCGATCGGGCGTCGCCAGCCAAAGCGGCTCGGCAGCCAATGGACCAGTCCCGAAACCGAGACCACTGCCCAAAGTCAGGCCCGCTGCGGCAGCGGCCAACTGGCGATTGAATTGCCGACGATCCATGTTTGAAACTCCTCCACTTGCGAATGCGTCCCACGGGGGTCACGTAATATCTTAGGTTGTTCCGGGCAGGGCGTCAAAATCGGCTGCTCGTTGTCTTTGAAGGAGTCGTCAAATCGAGCAGCAGCTCCTGAAGAAAAGGGTCGGATTTCAGTCCGGTTCGAGGAAAAAACGGAGTAAATGATTGCGGCTTCCCTCGCTTTACTGCTCGAATTGTCGCATCCCGGGACTGCTGATTGACCGCCTCGCGGGGAGGCTGATAAGCTTGCCAACCGACTCTTCGTTTGACCTGAAGCCGCTTCTTCGTTTAGCCCTTTCCCGTTTCTTCGTTTTGCCCGTAGCCGGAGCCCAATGCCGCCAGGCTTTGGCGCAGGCGAGGTGAAGCGAGTTTGATCGTGGCGATTGCGCAGGGACGCTTCGATGAGGGGCTACCGGCGGCTAGCGCCGTGCCGCTCAGGGATGACGCAGATGAGGGGCTACCGGCGGCTAGCGCCGTGCCGCTCAGAGGCGTTTTTCTGGCTAGCGCTTTACACGTCGACTTTACTTCGCAGAGCTTTCTCGCCTTACAGCACGATTCGCCCGAATCAAAGGACACCCGGACATGAGCTTGGCCTCGACTTCGATTTCCCAGCTTGCCATCAACACTATTCGTACGCTCTCGATGGACGCCGTACAGCGGGCAAACAGCGGTCACCCGGGGACCCCGATGGCACTCGCTCCAGTCGCTTACGAACTCTGGACCAATTGGCTGAAGTACGACCCCGAGCACCCACACTGGCCGGCGCGCGACCGATTTGTGCTCTCCTGCGGTCATGCCTCGATGTTGCTCTACAGCCTGCTTCATTTGAGCCAAGTCAAACGAGCCGATGGCAGCGACGAGCTCTCCGTGTCGCTGGACGACATCCGCAACTTCCGACAATTGCACAGCCCCTGCGCCGGACACCCTGAGTACGGCGAAGTGACCGGAGCCGAAACGACGACAGGTCCGCTCGGGCAAGGTTGCACCAACAGCGTCGGGATGGCGATTGCCTCGCGGTGGCTGGCCGAACGTTACGAGCGACCCGGTTTTGAGGGACTGCTCAACCATCGCGTGTACGCACTGCTCAGCGACGGCGATTTGATGGAGGGAGTGGCCTGCGAAGCCGCTTCGCTCGCCGGCCACTTGGGGCTGGGTAATCTCTGCTGGATTTACGATGACAATCGGATCACGATCGAAGGAAGCACCGAACTCGCTTTCACCGAGAATGTCGGAGCCCGCTTTGAAGCGTTGGGCTGGCGCGTCTATTACGTTGAAGATGCCAATGACCTCAGCTCGCTGGCCGCTGGCTTCAAGACTTTCGCCGCTTCTGAAGACCGGCCACTGTTAATTATCGTACGAAGTATTATCGGATTCGGTGCACCGAAAAAACAAAACACGGCCGCCGCTCACGGCGCTCCGCTGGGCAAGGAAGAGATCGCCGCGACCAAAGCGTTCTACGGCTGGACCGAGCCCGAATTCAGTGTGCCCGCCGAAGTTCGCGAACACTTCCGCGAGACGATCGGCAAGCAAGGCTCGGACCGCTATCTCGCTTGGGCCGACCTTTGGTCGCGCTATCGAGCAAAGTATCCGCAGCAGGCTGAAGAGCTCAAACTGATTTGGGACCATGAGCTGCCTGCAGGTTGGGAAGAGGCGGTCGAAGCTTTCGATGCAACGGGCAAGGCCAACGCAACCCGCAACTGGTCAGGCAAAATTTTGAATGCGGTTGCCGAGCAGATTCCTTGGTTCGTAGGAGGTTCGGCTGATCTCGCCGAGTCGAACAAGACTTTGATTGAGGATCCGGATGCGGGGCACTTTGCCGTCGGGAGTTATTGCGGGAGAAATTTTCACTTTGGTGTGCGCGAACACGCGATGGCTTCGATCTGTAACGGCATGTCGCTCAGCGGACTGCGTCCCTACTGCGCAACGTTTTTCGTCTTTACTGATTATCTGCGACCAGCCGTTCGCTTGAGTGCGCTGATGCATCAGCCCGTGCTCTACATCATGACCCACGACTCGATTGGTTTGGGTGAAGATGGGCCAACTCATCAACCGGTCGAGCAGCTGGCGGCGTGTCGAGCAATTCCGAACCTGCTGGTCTTCCGTCCCGCCGATGGTGCAGAGACAAAATACGCCTACATGGCCGCGCTGCAGGAGTCTCGCCGACCCAGCATGCTCGTGCTGACGCGTCAGAATGTTCCGACTTATGATCGCAGCCGCTTCGCGCCCGCGATTCGAGTGCTTCAGGGCGGCTACGTTCTCTGGCAGCCCGGCCCCAACTGCGACGTGATCCTGATCGGCACCGGCAGCGAACTGGAAATCTGTCTGCAAGCCGCAGAGCAACTGCAAGCCGCTGGCATTTCGCCCCGAGTCGTCAGCCTCCCCTGCTGGGAACTGTTCGACGAGCAGCCTGCCGACTACCGCGAGTCAGTTCTGCCCTCAAGTTGCCCGCACCGGATTGCCGTCGAGGCGGCCAGCGATTTCGGTTGGCATAAATATTTGGGTGATCAGGGAACGTTCATCGGCATGAACTCTTTTGGAGCTTCGGCGCCGTACGACAAGCTGTATCAGCATTTCGGAATCACGACGGATCGGGTTGTGGCGACCGCACGGAAAATGCTGGGTAGGTAGATGCCGGGTAAGTGAATGTCCGCCGCCGAAACCGAGGCGGTGGCATCGCCCAGCGTGTGGTAAACTGTCAACGAAGCAGTCCGGTGCTCGGTCTGCGATGAACTCGGCGACAGGGTCCAAGAATCATGGCGAGCTCTCAAGAAACCGGCTCTCTGGGCGAACAGATTCGTCAATTGGGACCGTGGCATCAGGATATCCAACTGACCGATGAGTTCAGCACCGGGCAGGTCTTCTCACCGGACGGCAAATTAAGCCGCGAAGCGAATCGCAACGTTTCGCTCCTGACGCTGCGCGATAACTTCGTCGAGCACATTCGCCAAGTTTATCCGGAGGGGCTGCGCGGAAAACGCTTTCTCGACTGTGCCTGCAACTCGGGTGGATACTGCTTCTGGGCAAGAGAACTCGGTGCGGACCTCGCCTACGGTTTTGATATTCGCAAACACTGGATTGACCAAGCGAATTTTGTCCGCCGCCATCGCGTCGTAGCGCCGACCGATCGAATCAAGTTCGCCGTTTGCGATTTGTATGCACTCGAGAAGAAGCGACTGCCGAAGTTCGATGTGACCCTGTTCAAAGGGATCTTCTATCACTTGCCTGACCCAATTACGGGACTGCGAATCGTTTCCGATTTGACTCGCGAAGTGTTGATCTTCAACACGCAGACAGGCTGGGGCGAACCGGACGGTTTTCTCAAGCCAGGCTTGGAAGACACCAAAGCCCTGATGTCGGGCGCCTACGGGCTGAACTGGCGGCCAACCGGCCCGGCGACGATGATTCCGGTTCTCAAGTGGCTGGGCTACTGTACCGCCAAGCTGATGTTCTTCCGCCAGCAGAAGAACAATCCCGATGGCGACACGGGCCGCATGGAAATCTGGGCCACGAAAGTCCCGGGACTGATCGATTCACTCGAATCCCAGCGCACCCTCTTTAACGAATCCTAAGACGGGGACGGGTTCGGTTTTTCTGTCCAGCTTCCACCGGCGGCTAGCGCCGATCCGCTCAGGAAGAATTAAGAAACGGGGACGGGTTCGGTTTTTCTGTCCAGCTTCCACCGGCGGCTAGCGCCGATCCGCTCAGGAAGAATTAAGAAACGGGGAGGGGTTCGGTTTTTCTGTCCAGCTTC
>JBJTQD010000367.1:0-3052 GCA_046075445.1 Planctomycetota bacterium | reverse complement strand
ACCAAGAAGACGGGGAAAGACCTAACCAACAATCAGGAGATTGCTCCGAGCGCCGAATACAAGGGCGTTCAAACCGAAGTGCTTTCCGAGGGCCGTCACTTCCGAAATCCCTTCAACTGGGATTGGGAGATCTACCCGATGGTCGAGATTCCTGAGGGCAAAATGGGAGTCCGCGTGCGATTGCATGGAGAGGACCTTCCCGAAGGCCACTTCGTCGCCACGACCGACCAAGAGAAGGGGATCATTCCGGGCGAACTGACGCCGGGGCGTTATCCGATCAACGCCAAGGTGGTCGACAAGTCGAACGACCGGGTTGTGGTCGACCGTCGCAAAGCCGACTTTGCTGAGATTGTCGAACTACACGTGCCGGTGACCATTCCGGCTGGTTACAAAGGCGTCGTGACAAATTTGTCCGGCCCAATGCCTGAAGTCCCCAACCAATTGCTTGTGGCAGAAGGCAAACGCGGGGTCCAAGAGCGGCCGCTGGATGAAGGGACTTATTACCTCAACCCCTACATGTACCGGATTGAGTTGGTCGACTGTCGTTCACAGCGTTTCAACCTTTCCGAAAGCTCTGACATGGGCTTTCCTAGCAAGGACGGGTTCTGGGTTTCGCTTGACGGGATTATCGAGTTCCGGGTGAAGCCTGAAATGGCCGCCCACGTTTACGTCCTGTACAACGAGTTGGATAACGACAAGGACCGAGTCCACGCTCTGGATGAGGAGCTGATTAAGAAAGTGATCATGCCCAACACGCGGTCTTTCTGTCGGCTGCGGGGCTCGAATGCCTCGGGTCGCGATTTCATCAGCGGCGATACGCGGTCGGCTTTCCAAGCTGAATTCCAAGATGCGATTCGCAAGACATGCGAAGCTCAAGGCATCGAGATCATTCAAGCTTTGATTACACGGATCAATCCTCCGCAAGCGATTGCCGGCCCAGTTCGAGACCGCGAAGTTGCCAATCAGCAGATGAAACAGTACCAGCAGGAAAAGCTGCAGCAGGAGCAGGAAGCGAAGCTCGCCACCGAGAAGGCGATGGTCGATCAGAAGAAGCGGATGGTCGCGGCGGAACGAGAAGTGATCAAGCTGACCACAGAGGCTCGCCGTCGCCAGGAAGTGGCCATTGCCGAGGCGACTCGTGACAAGGAAGTCGCAGTTGAGGAATTGGCTGCGGCGAAAGACAAAGCCGCTGCCGTGATATCTCAGAAGACGGCCGAGGCGGCCAAGGTTCGCTTTGAAAACGAAGCAACGGCGGCGGGCTGGATACGTTCGGTCGAGGCTTTCAATGGCGATGGCACGGCGTACGCTCGCTATGTGCTGTACCAGAAACTGGCACCCAGCTTCCGCTCGATTATGACCAACACGGCGGACTCGCCGCTGATGGAAATGTTCCGCGGCTTGCAATCGTCCAGCGGACCAGCCGCCCCGGCTGCTGCTGGCGAGAACGATAAATAGTGAACTGCTGAAAACGAATCAGCCCAACAGACCTATTCAGACCGATTAAATCAGAATCATTTTCGCTCTGGGAGCAAATACAAGTGAAACGAATTGGCGCGCTGTTGACACTCGCTCTTCTTGGCCTTGTCGCTTGGCAAGCTTTTGAGTGGACCGTGAATCGGGTCTACGTGCCCGAGGGAAGGAGCCTGCAGTTGCAATACAAAGGGCCATTTTTCGGCAGCCTGTTCGGGGCACCGAAGTACGCTCAGCCCGGAACGTTTGCCGGTGAGGATGAGGTTGGCGTGTTGAAGGAATTGCGGGGACCGGGCCGGCACTTTTATTGTCCGATTTGGTACAACCGCGTGCTGGTTGACGACGTCTTGATCGAGCCAGGCCAAGTTGGCATCGTGACCTGTAAGCTCGGCAAAGACCTTCCGCCGGGGCAATTCTTGGTAGACGGGGACATCGGGGCGACCGAGTTCAAAGGCATTCTTCGCAAAGCGCTGACTCCGGGCCGCTACCGCATCAATCCTTATGGCTACGAGGTCAAGATCGTTGACCGGGTAAGCGATATCTCGGGTGTGCAAACCAAATACAGTGGCTGGGTCGACATTCCGGCTGGATATGTCGGCGTGGTCACCAATCTGGCGGATGATCCGGCGACCAACCAAAAGCAAGGCGTGCAGGCGAATGTGCTGCAACCTGGGATTTATCCCATCAACGGCCGTGAACAACAGGTCGACATCGTCGGAATTGGCTACTGGGAAACAACTCTGGGTGCCGAGAAAAGTGTAAACAAAGATGGCAAATTGAATTTGGATAAATCGGGTGAACCGGTCGTGGTCGACGGCGAGATGGGAATCAATTTCCCTTCGTCCGACGGGTTTAACATCCAAATGGACTTTACGGCGATTTGGGGTTTGACTCCGGAGCAGGCTCCCCATGCGGTCGCCGCATTTGGCAATCTCGATGCCGTAGAGAACAAGGTGATCTTGCCCCAGACCGAATCGATCTGCCGCAACAACGGCTCGCGTTACACGGCTGTAAAACTTCTGGTCGGTGAGGACCGCGAAAAGTTTCAGGAGCAGATTGTCGAAGAGTTCCAGAAGGTTCTGGCAGAGAAACAGGTCACGCTCCAGTACGGCTTGGTCCGCCACATCTATATTCCGCGCGAAGTTCGTGAGCCAATTCAGATGGCGTTCGTCGCCGACGAACTTAAGCTGACACGGGAACAGGAACAGCAGACCGCGAAAATGGAGGCGCTTCTGCGCGAAGCCGAACAGTCGGTTGAACTGGAAAAGGAACGAGTCGTGGTCGATACCGATCGCCAGTACCAATCTGAGCTTGCCGATGGCGATCGCCAAGCGAAGCAGATGGACGCGCAGACGGCTCGGCAAGTTGCCGAGATCGAACGCTCGACGGCTGAGCTAAAGGCTGAGGCGGCGACGCTGATGGCGGAGTCCCAGAGCAAGGGGCAGCAGATGATCGAAGAGGCGAAGGCCGAAAAGTTCGGCTTGGCCGTAAAGGCCTTCGGCAATCCGAATGCCTTCAATGATTGGACGTTCGCGTCGGGGTTGCCTGACGACATGGAGCTGAAGTTCCTCTACGCCGGTCC
>JBJTQD010000366.1:0-2674 GCA_046075445.1 Planctomycetota bacterium | reverse complement strand
GAGCAGAGGAGTTGACGGCACGCCAGAATTCCTCGACAGAGGTTGATTGCAGTGCCTCGGGGAAGAGCCGAGTTGCCTCAGGCCAAAAATGTTGCCAGAAGCCGAGGCTGCGGCCGACGAGATTTTCCCCAAGCCGCGATTGAGACTCGTGCAATCCCAAGCTGCAGTACTGTCCTGGCGGTAGACCGTAGTACTCGCTGCGCAGTCCTTGCTCGTAAATCCCATGGCCAGCTTCATGGAGCGTGCCGAAGAAAGCCGAGCTGAAAAAGTTCTCATCGTAACGAGTCAAGATGCGACAATCGTTCGGTCCAATTTCCGTGCAAAAGGGATGGTGTGTGGTATCGAGCCTGCCCCGTTGAAAATCGAAGCCAATGTTGGCTGCAGCCAGTTTTCCCAAGGCGGCTTGAGCAGCTTGAGGATAATGGCGGTGCAGGATTTCGACTTGTGGACGCTGAGTCGCCTCGGAAATTTTTCGGAGCAAGGGAACGAGTTCGGCGACCAACGCCGAAAACATTTCAGAGATGGGCCCGGTCTTAGCCCCCTGTTCGTAGTCATCCATCAGCGCATCATAAGGCAGCCCACCAAGTGCATAAGCGGCAGCTTGCTCTCGCTTCAATCGAACGATCTGCTCCAAAGCCGGCACGAATCGCTGGAAATCTTTCGTACGTCGAGCCTCTACCCAGACCTGCTGACCGAGAGAGCAAGCCCGAGCGAGTTCTTCGACCAGTCGCTGCGGGAGGCGACTCGCTTTGTCGAGTGTGCGTTTCAGTTGGCGAACCGTCGCCTGTTCGTCCGAATTGGCCGATTGGAGCCAATTCGAGTCGGCGAGTTGCTCCAAATGCTCTTTGAGCTCGGGCGAGGATTTGCGGCGATGAATCTCGCCAGCTAGGAAGCTTACCTGCTCAGCGCGATACTCGCCGCCTTGAGCAGGCAGGTAAGTCTGCTGGTCCCACTCCAAAAGGGCCTGCGTCGACTGCAGCAGTTGAATCTCGCGGACTTGCTGGCAAATGGTTTGAAAAGATTTTTTTGCGTCGTTCATGGAGTTGAAGGCGAAGGGGGAGGCGGTTGGCGTTCGGCAGTTAGCCAAGAAACCACAATTAACGTGAGAAATGCCAGCGGAATCGTGACGATGCCCGGTTGGCTGAAGGGGACCGGCGCCTGATCGGCTGGTAAGCCGTAGACCTTGGAATAGGTATCGCTGCTAAGCAGGATCCAAGTCAGCGAGCTGAGCATTCCGACTAAAACGCTGGCAATGACTCCTTGCCGCGTCGTCTGCTTCCAGCAGAGCAACATAGTGAGTGCCGGCAAGTTTGCTGAAGCGGCGACGCTGAAGGCCCAGCCGACAAGGTAGTTCACATTCAGTTTCGCAAACAAAATCCCGAGCAGAATCGCCAGTCCACCGACGACTACCGAAGCGATTTTTGCGACGCGAATTTTTTCCCGGTCGTTTAGTACGATACCGGCCCATCCACCGACGAGGTCGTGAGCAACCGCACCAGCCGATGCGAGAATCAGGCCGCTGACCGTACCCAGTACCGTCGTGAAGGCGATGGCGGAAATAAGTGCAAACAACGTTTCGCTGATGCTGCGGGCGAGCAGTGGGGCGGCTAGGTTGCTGTCAGTAATGTCGAGGGCACCACTGGTCATTGCCCCCAGCCCCATAAACAGGGTCAAAACGTAAAAGCAGCCGATACTGGCGATCCCGACGATCGTACTTTTTCGCGCGGCCGCTTCGTCTTTGACCGTGTAGTAACGAATCAAAATATGGGGAAGCGAGGCAGTGCCGAAAAAGAGCGCAAGCATCAGTGAGAGGAAGTTTAATTTGTCAGTCAGCTTCTCGCTGCGGATACCGGGAAACGTTGGCGACTCACCTGGCCGGAGTAGTTCGCTGCCCAAAGTAAGCTGCTGATAGTAGGTCGTCGCCTTTGCACCATCAGGATGCGTGAGCGTAACGTTAGGCCAGCGGATTACTTCGGTCTCAGCGAAGACGCGAAGAAATTCGAGCGGGCCAAGATTTCCTGTCTCCGCTTTGTCGCCCGGCAGTCTCGAAACGCCTCCCGCCGGATGCAACCGTCCTTGTCCCGCCTCGCGGCCCGGCGGCAGTCCGTTGACCAGTCGCTTTCCATCCGCTGCGACGACGACGCTCTGCGCTTCGCGGAGGAAGAGTCCTGCTGACTGTTTCTCCACGCTGAAAACCTTCAGCTCCCCTTTCGCATTCCGAAGAGGAAGCAGATTTTTTGAGCGGTAAAGGCTGAGCAGGTTCGCATCGACGCTGCACGTTTCGCTCTCGCCTAATTGCACTTGCCAGCCCGGACTTTCAATTTGTTCCGTTGTAAAAGGCCCCATTCGGAGGAAGTCATGTCCGTCGCTACTGCGATTGGAAACTGATAGTCCCCGCGAAAGTACGGCTGAAGTCAGCAGGAGGCTGAATAGGACAAGCAGACCGCCTTTGAGAAATTGGACCCAAGTGGTGGAAACCATGCCGGCAGTGGTCACGATCAGGATGACGACTGCGCCGACGATCAGTACTCCAGCCCAGTGTGGCAAGCCGAGGAGCGGCTGAATCAGTACACCGGCCCCGACCATTTGAGGAATCAAATAAAACGTACTGACCACGAGCGTGCTTAATCCCGCAGCCAAGCGAATCCCACGCGAATTGAAGGTTGAATCGAGG
>JBJTQD010000365.1:0-2812 GCA_046075445.1 Planctomycetota bacterium | reverse complement strand
GCCAGAGGTCGCTCGGAGTTTGCGAGGTATCAACCGAGTCGCGAATCGCCAGTGCCAAGTGGACTCGCAAACGCTGGATCGCCACTTTGCGATTTTCCGCTTGGCTTCTCCGCTCGTTGGCTTCGGCGCTGACCCCGGTGGGAAGATGCGTGATCACGACCGCCGTTTCGACTTTGTTCCGGTGTTGTCCCCCCGGGCCTCCGCGGCGTGTGCGAGTCAGTTCGCAGGCTGCCAAGAGTTCGGATTCGGGCAGGGCGGCGGGGTGCGGCATGATTCGATTACCGGTCAACGGCGTCACAGGGGGAAGCAATCCGCCGCGGAAACGGTAACAGCGGTCAGGAATAAGGTTTCGATCTGGAACCCCGCGAGTTGGTGTTCCAATTCTTGGAAGCGGAAGTTTCAGAGACAGCTTGCTATATTAACCTAACCCGGGGAACTCGACTAATTCGCCTGCACTCTCTCCCAACTTGACCGCCAATGAATATTAACCGCTTGGGTCCGTATGAAATTCTGGGAGTTCTCGGGCGCGGCGGTATGGGCACGGTCTATCGAGCCAAGCACTTCGACACGGGTGAATTAGTTGCCCTGAAGGCACTCAGTCACAACTACACCGAAGACGAGCATTTCCGTCAGCGATTCGAGTCAGAAATCAATGCGCTGCTAAAACTCGATCACCCCAACATCGTTCGCTTGATTGGCTATGGCCAAGACGAAGGCGTCCTCTATTTTGCGATGGAGTTGGTCGAAGGGAAAAGCCTGTTTCATCTGCAGCGCGAATTCCGCACGTTTGACTGGCGCGATGTGCTGGTGATCGCCAAGGATGTCGCCGCCGGCTTGCGGCATGCTCATGATCGCGGGGTCATCCACCGCGATCTCAAACCGGGTAACTTGCTGAAGGCTCCCAGCGGAGCGAACAAAGTGACGGACTTCGGAATCGCCAAATCGTTTGGCCAGGACAACAACACCCGGGACAATGTGGTCGGCACGATCGATTTCATGAGCCCCGAGCAGGCGCTGGGCAAACCGGTAACCGTGCGGAGCGATCTCTACAGTCTCGGCGTTGTGCTCTACACGCTGCTCGCAGGGCAACCGCCTTTCAACAGCAATTCGATCGAGCAATCCCTCCGGAACCTGACCACCGTTCCGCCTCCCAAGATTCGCCAAGTCGTGCCGAATGTGCCAGAGCAGCTCGAACAACTTATCGATGAACTGTTGCAGAAACGTCCAGAGCGGCGCACGCCGACGGCGCTAGCCTTGCTGCGAAAACTGGAGCAAATCGAAGCCGAGCTTCGGGACTATAGCGAAGCAAAAACAACCCATGGCCGACCGTCCTCGCCGGCGACTCCATCGCCGCCCGGAGTTAAGCCGCCAACGGCGACGCCACCGGTCGCCCGCCAAGAGACGTTTCGGCTGGGGGCGCCTGAGGATTTGCTCAACCGGCAGACCGGGGACTTGAACAAGACGTCCCGGCGGGGCCAAGACGACACCGGCGCATCGCCTCAGCGGGCGGTGACCAACGCCAAAGCGGAAACGGTCGCGCTCAACGAGAATTACGAACTTGAGCCTGAAATAGAAAAACCCAAACGCAGCGACTATTTCGCCCGCGTGACCGAGCAGCAAAGGAAACAGCACGCGACTCCCGTGGTTGAGGACAAACCTTCATCCAGCGGATTCTGGCTGCTCCTGCTGGCTTTCGCCGCAGTCCTCTCGCTCGCCGTAGCCGGGACTTACTACGCGCTCAAGCCACCGACTGCGGACCAACTGTACACGACCATCAATTTCGGAGCCGACCGCCCCGAGCAACTCAGCAACGAACTCGCTCAGTTCCTTAAGCTCTATCCGGACGACCCGCGAGCCGCGCGAGTCAGCGAGATCCGCGATCAAGGTGAAGCGATCAAAAAGTTTCGGCAGTTGGCTTTGCGAAGAAATCTGCCGAAATCCAATCTCACGCCACTGGAGCGAGACTTTATCGATGTGGTCGATGACGCTCTGAATGATCCCGCCGCCGGGTACTCGCGGCTGGAAGCCTTTGTTACCCTACACTCGGCGCAGCCCAACGCCAACGCGAATGCTGCGGAACTGGTCGCGCTAGCAAAAACGCTTGGAGCAAAAATCAAGTCAGATGCCTCCCGCAAAGAACTCTGGGATCGCCAGCGAATCCAGCAGTTGCTCCAGCGAGCTCAGTCTTCACCTGATGAGGCCGCGGATATCTATCGCTCGATCATCACGCTTTACGAAAGCCAAGACTGGGCACATGAAGAAGTCGAGACGGCGCGGAAGAGACTGAACGGAAACTGAAACGGGCAAACACGACGACCGAGAGGTCTTTTTACTTTGCATGGTATTGCGAACTTGCCACTCCTCTGTGGTGGCAACAGAGCCTCCTAACAAGTCGAACCGAACGAAGCCGCTTGGGTCGCGGAAAGTTTGAGGCGGTATCTTGATCAGATGCTAAGAGGAGACCGGAGGTCAAGGAATCGGCGAGGTCGTTAGACCTGCGCCGAGCGCCATTAGGCAGACCGGCGTCTAGTCGGGAGGCCTGCGCCCAAAGCGACTTTTCAACCCGCGGCCCAATCCGGCCCAATCGGGAGTTGGCGCGAAGTCCCGGCTGACTTTGATTTGCGACCCGCACTTGCGCTGCACCTCGCCTGCGCCAAAGCCTGGCGGCTTTGGGCTCCAGCCAAGGGCTAAACAAAAAACCGCCCCGCTTGAGTTGAACATTCCGCTGGTTGGTTACTTGGCTTTATCCAGCGGCTTGAGAACAACTTCCTTGAACTGGACCTTCATCGGTGGACCGGTGTGAATTTGCAGG
>JBJTQD010000364.1:0-2105 GCA_046075445.1 Planctomycetota bacterium | reverse complement strand
CTGCTCACCGAGAATCGTAAAGCCAAGTGCCAGCTGCAACCCTTCGATCGTGTGACCGCCGGCGAGTTCGACGCCGGCTCGAACAAATTCCTCGCTCGCTCCGAGCATCACTTCACGGAGGAGTCGCTGCTGCCCTCGGGGGTGTCCCAGAGGGATTTGAATATTTGCCAAAGCAACAGTCGGCCGAGCGCCCATGACATAGAGATCACTCAGCGCATTCAAGGCTGCGATCCGACCGGCGAGAAAGGGATCATCCACGGGGGCGACAAAAAAATCTGTCGTCAGCGTCGCTTGGCCACTCGGTACCTTGACGATGGCTGCGTCATCCGGCTCAGCCAAGCCAACGACTACTTTGCCCGAATCATGACGGGGGAGTTCCTTGAGCGTCTCGGCTAACAGTGTCGCCCCAATTTTTCCTCCGCAACCAAGGCAGCGGGGGCGCTCTTCATTCATCACCGAATCAGCTGGCATCTGCGGTGGACGGTAGTCCTGATACATTCTCATGAAGCGGGTGTCGATCCGATTCTTCATCCGCCACCAACTGGGGCCTTCCAAAGACCAGCCGCGATATTCCGCGATCGCTCGCCCATCGCCCAGGTTGAGCAATTTTAGAAAATCCCGCTGCGGACGGTAAACTTGCAGCGATTCACCACGCAGTGACCGCTGCAGGTTCTCCCAGAGCACAGGTCCCTGGCGGACAGCGTAGACACCAGCTTTGTCTGTTGGCGAATCGACCAGCGTTCCGCTGTCACCAACGGCAAAGATTGCATCGTCGCTCACAGTCTGCAATGTGGGGCGGGTCGCCAAGAAGCCACGCTGGTCTCGCTCTAAATCGAGATCCGAAAAAACGGCTGGACCTCGCGCAGTCGTTGCCCAGATGACGACATCAGCAGACAGGCTACGGCCCGACGACGCGAGGCAACCCGTGCGGTCAACCCGCGCGACCCGCTCGCCACGAATCAGCCCGACATCGAAGCGACGACAAGCCTCAACGGCTTTTTTAACCGTACTTGATTTCAGCCCACTGCCAATCTCTGCCGCGCCGGTCACTAGCGTGATTTCAAGTTTTTCTAAGCCGAAAAGCACCTCGGCCAGCGGACTGGATTGAGCCGATGATCTGCGATTCCAAGCGGAGCGGAGACACCATCCGATTTCCAGCGAGCCGGCTCCTCCTCCGACTATCAGCACTCGGCATTCGCGATGAGTAGAAGCAATATCCTGCAGCCGCGACTTGAGGCGCTGCAAGAAAGTTTGCATCGGCTTGACCGTGATTAGTCCAGCGGGGTCGTCGACTGTGACACCGTCGAAGGAGGGCTGAGAGCCGATTCCGATCGAGAGCAAGTCATAATCGAGCGGCGGCCGTTTGGCGAAGTGTAATTGGCGCTGGCGGCGATCAATCCCAGTGACCTCATCGAGCACCAACCGCGTACTACCGCCAGCGGTCAGTCGTACGAGATCGATTTCCATTTCGTCAACGCGATATTGCCCAGCCAATACTCCGGGAAACATTCCCGAGTAAGTCGCCACCGGGTAATTGGATAGGCAAATCAGCTGGGTGTCCGGTAGCGGCTGCATTCTCCACATGCGGAGGATGTGGGCGTTCGTATGTCCCACACCCCAGAGCACCAGATTCTGTTTTGCCAGCCGAGCTTGCATGATTCAATTCAATCTGGGGATTGCAGCAGCCAATTGCCGAAAAGCGGGATATGATAGAAACCTGCGCGGAAACACTCTGGAATAGTACGCTAGAGATGTTCGGCGAATTGTAACCGATTCTCACAGCCTTGCTCATCACTGTTCAGTATGCTTGCCAGTCTCTATCGCATGGCCCGTCATGATTAGTTTGGCGAGAAGTTTACCTAGCCTCACGACGGTGCCCAGAGAGGATTCACCCCCGAGGGCCGACCGGCCGTCGGACGGCTGGCTAGTTTGGCTCGTGCTGGCCGCTTTGTGCTTTGTTTTTTTTGGTCAGCCGACTCCGGACGTCAATGAATCGCACTACCTTCCCAAGGCGAAGCAGTTTTGGGATTCGAGTTGGTGCCCTGGCGATCTATTTCTTGGGTCGGCAGACGCCCACTGGTTGTTTTTCGCCACGAGAGGTTGGG
>JBJTQD010000363.1:0-6205 GCA_046075445.1 Planctomycetota bacterium | reverse complement strand
TGGTTGAGAGTCTGTTCGCGTTCGTCATGTCCACCGCCAAGTCCCGCGCCGCGTTGGCGTCCGACTGCATCAATTTCGTCTATGAAAATGATTGCGGGGCTTTGCGATTTTGCCGTCGAGAACAAATCGCGAACACGACTTGCTCCAACACCGACAAACATCTGAATGAATTCAGACCCATTCACGCTGAAGAATGGAACATTGGCTTCACCCGCGATGGCTCGAGCCAAGAGAGTTTTGCCGGTTCCTGGAGGGCCCATTAACAACACGCCCTTGGGCACACGGCCACCGAGTTTTTGGAATTTGCCCGGGTCTTTCAAGAAGTCGACGATTTCCTGAAGGTCAGCCTTAACGCCTTCCAATCCGGCGACATCCGCAAAGGTGATTTGCTTCTGAGTCGGCTCGTATTTTTTGGCGGGGCTTCTGGAAAAAGAGTTGAGGAATCCACCTCCGCCAAGCATTTGATTTTGTGATCGGCGGAAAGAGTAGAACAGGAACAAGAGGATGCCGATAAAGAAGGCGAGCAAAAGAAAGTTCATCAACTGGGCGATGCCCGTTGTGTCGACGGCTGAGACCGGAACCCCAGCGTCGTTGAGTTCCTTCTCCAAATCGCGCAGCGACTCAGGATTGTTCATCAACGTGACGCGAAATTTTCGCTTCAGCAGTTGCCCCGGTTGCGGATCTATCTCGCGACCTCGCCCGTCAAAGCGAGGCTCGGCCATCGGACTAACTTCCGGCCTCAATGTTCCCTCAGCAATATGGCCAGTCAACTGAACTTGCTGAATTGCCGATCCCTTGAACGGCTTTCCATCCTTTTCGAGCGGTTTACCGTAGTAGTCCCGCCCGCGAATCAGATTCTTGAAGTAGCCTAGGCTGATATCGTCGGTTTCTGCTTCCCGCATTACGAGGTAGGCGAGCATGCCCAGCAAGCCCACGATGATAATCACGATCCAAAGGTTTAGATTACGCATCGGTCGGGCCGAATTTCCGTCGCCACCATCGGGAGAGCCCCCGGGCCGCGAGGTACGTTGCTTGTCATCCATAGTTTTTCAACATAAACCGAGAAACCGGCCAATCGGGCCTTTCGAAATCGAAACGCTACATTGTAGCGTCCGCGTCTGAATAACCAACTGACCGCATAAACTGCATGAATTTTCGCAGGGTAACCAATAAAGAAGAGGCGTTTTGGGCTTTGGTTGTCGGCCCACGGCTTCCAGTGGTTAAAACTGCAGGGACATCAGAGAGATTGAATTGCTAGTCTCTCAATAGGCAGGTTAAGCGGCTTACCAGCAGCTGGTTTCATTGAGCAGCGGATGCCTCAGCAAGGTCGAGATAGGCCGAGCTAACACTCGATGACGTTTACTGCCAAACCGCCACGGGCAGTTTCCTTGTATTTCGATTTCATGTCGCGACCTGTCTCTCGCATCGTCTTAATGACCTTATCGAGGGAAACGAAGTGTTTCCCATCGCCCTTCAGGGCCAACCTCGAAGCGTTAATCGCTTTGACTGCCGCCATTGCATTTCGCTCGATGCAGGGCACTTGGACCAATCCGCCAATCGGATCACAGGTCAGGCCCAAGTTATGCTCCATTCCAATTTCGGCAGCGTTTTCGACCTGCTCAGGAGTGCCGCCTTGCACCTCGGTTAGCCCAGCTGCCGCCATAGAGCAGGCGGAACCAACTTCGCCCTGGCAGCCAACCTCCGCGCCTGAGATGGAGGCGTTTTCCTTGAACAGAATTCCAATCGCCGCGGCGGTCAGAAGGAATCGAACAATCCCATCATTGGTGGGAGTATGGCAAAAGCGGTGGTAGTAATGCATCACCGCTGGAATAATTCCGGCGGCTCCATTCGTCGGAGCCGTGACGACTTGGCCTCCAGCCGCGTTTTCTTCATTGACCGCGATCGCCCAGCAATTAACCCAATCCATGATTCCAATCCCAGCGTGGGACTGAGGGTCGCTTTGGAGTTTTCGATGGAGCGAACCGGCTCGCCGTTTCACCTTCAGGCCGCCTGGCAAGATCCCTTCGCTATGGCAGCCACGCTCGACACAGCGCTGCATGACATCCCAGATTTCGAGCAAGCCTGTTTGGATTTCCGCTTTGGTGCGCCAAGCCTGTTCATTTGCCAGCATGATCGAGCTGATTGAAAGCCCCTGTTCGCGACAGTGGTTCAGAAGTTCAGCTCCCGTCGAAAACGGAAAGGGGAGCTTCGTTGCATCGGGTACGATCTGGTTCGCTTCAGCCGCTTGCTCATTGACGACAAAGCCACCACCGATCGAATAATAAGTTCGCTCCAACAACACGGTGCCACTGGACGACAATGCGAGAAACTTCATCCCGTTCGAGTGAAATGGCAAAGTCTTGCGAAGAAAGCCGAGATCTTCGGCTTCGCGCCAAGCGACTTCCCGCTCGCCGGCCAGCAAAATGCGGCCTGACGCTCGAGCCGCGTCAACCAATTGAAAGAGATGGTCGGGGTCGGCCTTTTCCGGTGCGATTCCACTCAGCCCCGCGATGATCGCCTTGTCGCTCCCGTGCCCGCGTCCGGTTGCTCCGAGGGACCCGTATAGTTCAACTTTGACTCGCTCCGTCTGCGCCAAAACCTCATGGGTCTGCAGTCGTTGAGCGAACATCCGCGCAGCCCGCATCGGGCCGACGGTGTGGGAGCTCGATGGGCCAATACCGATCGTAAACAGGTCGAATACGCTAATCGCCAAGGAAATACCTTTCCAGAGGAATCGAAGCGAAAGGAATCGGAGGTGGGAAGCAGCGCATCCAGCCGCCACCCTGCTAATTCGTTAGCTGTAGCAAAAGATCGAGGAGCTCTTCCAGACGTGTTTGTTGTTCGCCAGTACCCAAAGCCGCTTGGCGGACGAATTCTTTTCGCTGAACTCCTTGAGCTTCTCGAAGTTCTCCGAAGAAAACGGTCAGGTCTACTGGTTTTTTCTCACGGGCGGCGATGGTTAAGTGCTCCAGCACCGTGACGCAATCGAGATTGCGGACGGCACAAATTTGATTCCAAGCATATCCATCAGCCAGCAGTCGCCAAGTCCAAAACCAAGCTGGCTGGCGTGCCGTTTGATGCGGCAGGTCGATTCGCGTCTGCCGACTGCTACGGGGCTGAATGATCGCCGGCTCAATCGAGGGCTCCGCAAGCGGTTTGGACTTTTGTGTTGGCGCAATGACAGGCACGGAATCAAGCAAGCGTTCCACTCTGGCTTGTTCCCCGTCCGGGAGATTTTCCGTTGGCGAATCCTCTGTTTGCGGTGGCGTTGGAATTGCCTTTGCTGTACTGGACACTCCTTTGGGAGTTTGGCCTTTGCAAGCCGATTCGAGTCCGCTGACCAGGTTTGCCGGCATCCGACTTGCAATCGACCCGCTGAATTCACCACGCAGCCACTCTCGTCCACCAGCGGTGATGTCGATCACCGGCCGAAACTTCGCGGTTTGAGTCTGCTGGATTCGGGATACAGCCAGAAGCCAATCGAGAAGCTCATTGACCAGATCCAGCTTAGCCGTGCGGAGCAAGCCGAAAGTCGACAACTTCTGTAGGCCCTTGGATTGGACTTTTTTCGAACTCGAGCCAATCAGCATTTGGGCGATAAGCGTCTTTCCGATTCGCCCGCTGGTTCGGGCAACGCCGCTGAGTGCTACTTGTACAGCGTAACGCACCGCATCTTCGATTCCCGGCGCGACTTTGGCCGTGGGGATTTCGTGCACTGGTGAGGCATCGGGGCCAGAGGAAGGTTTCAGTCCAGCAGCGATGCATTGGTCGCAATTTCCACAAGCCTCGCGTTGGGAATCGCCAAAGTATTCGAGGATTTTCAATTGGCGACATCCCCTCGTCGATGCGAACTCGAACATTCGATTCAATCGCTCGAATTCTAACTCCCGCCTTCGGGCCAGCGCCGCGAAGTCGATCTCCAAGCGTTCAAAGGGAATCGTTCGATCCTTGACGTGGATCGCCCTGCCGCGGAACGGAGGCACGTAGTCAATTTCTTTGAGTTCAGTCAGTTGCCGAAGCGACTTGGCAATGCTCGTCCACTTAGCATCGAGCCTCTTCGCGAGATACACCGGGTTAAACAAAACCATCTCGCCCCGCAATGAACCTACGATTTGCTCTAGTTCGCGGAGCAACTTCCGCCGCGACCTCGCCTCTCGTGGAAGCAGGTCAACCAACGTTGGAAGATTCGAGTCGATCTTGATGCCAGCCATATTTTGCTGGGCATCGAGTCGCTCAATGGCTCCTGCCTTCTCCAGCAAGTGCTCGCAATTCGCGATACCTTGAGTCCCGAGTGAGATATTCAGGTCTTCCTTGATGTCATTTAATGTCAGTTCGATCGGGTCCTGCTCGTAGGAGCAGAGGTATTGGTAGACATCCTTGATGATTGCTCGAGAAGGGTAGGAGTTCTCGATAAAAAATTCGTGTATGAATCGGTCTTGAAAGGAAAAGAGCAGCAAACAAGTGGATGGTTGGCCATCGCGGCCCGCGCGGCCGGCCTCTTGATAGTAGGCTTCAAGGCTCCCGGGAATGTTGTAGTGGACGACGAAGCGCAGGTCGGGTTTGTCGATTCCCATCCCAAACGCATTTGTGGCGACGACGATCGGTGTTCTGCCCGACATGAAATTGTCTTGCACCCGAAGGCGTTCATCATGTGCCATCCCGGCATGGTAGAACTCCAGCTTCCTCCGAATCGCAGGCGTTAAAAGCTCGACGACATGCTCGCAGTTTTTTCTGGTCGAAGCATAAATAATCCCAGAGCCCGGAGTCTGGTCCACAAACTCGACTAAACGATTGTCGCGAGCCGAATTACTCGGGGGCGTCTCTACTCGCAGCGAAAGGTTGCGGCGGGCGAAACCGGAGATGAAGGTCGTCGGTTCGGAAAGCCGCAGCACTTCGGCGATATCTTGCCGCACCGACTGCGTGGCTGTTGCGGTCAGTGCGACGGTCTGCGGATTTCCGGTTCGCTCCCGAAATCTACCGAGGCGAGCGTAATCAGGGCGGAAGTCATGCCCCCATTGGCTGATGCAGTGAGCTTCGTCGACCGCCAGAAGACTAATTGGCGTATTGGCGATTGCGCGCAGGAAACCGGCGCTGCGCAGTCGCTCGGGTGCAAGATATACCAGGCGGTAGTCTCCGGCCACCATTCGGTCGATTCGTTGTCGCTGCTGCTCCAGCGAAATCGAGCTGTTGATAAAGGTTGCTGGAATGCCGAGTGCACTGAGCGCGTCGACTTGGTCCTTCATCAGGGCGATGAGCGGTGAGATGACCAGCGTCAAACCGCCACGCGCCACTGCCGGCAGCTGGTAACAGAGGCTCTTGCCGCCACCTGTTGGCATGACACACAACGTGTCTTGTCCAGACAGGATCGCCTCCACGACCTCCCGCTGGCCGGGGCGGAAACTGGAGAGGCGAAAGACTTGGAGCCACTGGTCGAGGTCGTGCAAAGTGAAACTCGTGCGAAGTAGGTCGAGGTGGAACGATGGGAGTCAATCCGGACGATTCCCTGACCGGCGCAGCTCCCCAATATAAAAAAATGACCGGCACTCCGCGAGCACCGGTCATGGTGATTAGTTCTATCTGAGCCCGAAAAAAGGGCGTGAAGAAACGAGCTTAGACTAGCTTCAGATTCTTCATCTCTTCGCTGAACATCGCTTTGGCAGTCGCTTCGGAATCTGCCTCCGGAATTGCATCGCTGCGATAGTCAAACCAATTTGGCTGAAATGGAATAAAGCCATGCCCACCCGGTCGGCGAGAGTTCTGGATAGCTAAGCGAGCGGTCAGGGCAATAACGGCGTCAGCCAGAGCATGTGGGCCATCACAGCGGGTTTGATTGCTGTAATCGCCTTCGGAAATGCACCAAGCCCAATGCTCAATTTCTTCCTTGTAGCCGCGACTGACGGTTGCGGTGCCCTGAGCCGCTTTGGCTGGAGCGGAATCGCCGCTCGCCGAAGTGTCCAGAACGGCGCTTCCACCCTTCTTTGTGACACCGGCTTTGGCGGAGGTCCCTGCTAGCGGGTAAACCATGACCTCCTGTTCGCGATCGAGAACCAAAGTTCCCTTGGTGCCCATCACAACCTCGCCGTAACCACCGAACCCATTTCCGTTGATCGAGGAATAGGTGACGACAACTTTCTTGTCGGAATCCTGTTCATAGCTCGGGACTCCCGTCTTTGGATTGGGGAGTTGATTGACAGGGTCTTTGTAG
>JBJTQD010000362.1:0-5412 GCA_046075445.1 Planctomycetota bacterium | reverse complement strand
GTCCGATTGCTGAGGGTCGTCGAATTGCCCGCTATGAGACACCGGAAGTCTTCGAGGTCCTGACGAAGGAATGGGCCGCGCAGAAGGTACGGCGTCTCATAGCGGGCAATTCGACGACCCTCAGCAATCGGACCAACCAATCCGCGGAACAGGGGAAAGCCCCGCAAGGTTAGGTCCGTACTGCAGTCGTCAATTCCGATTTGTTCGTAACAGTTTTGTAGCGCCTCGATGCCTTCGTGATCCTTGACCCTCAACGAGCCATCTACCTCGCGGGAGACGACCCGGATTGTCTTCGTAGCCATGTGTGCGTTCCTCTTGGGCAATGCTGTCCAATGTGTTGGGTGAACGCCCAGGCCCCATGTACCTCCAAATATTGGGTATTCGTTCCTTCGAATGACTGGACTGACACAACCAGTTATCGTCGCCAGGTCTTCGCAATCGGAAAATTTTTCCTAGCCTCTACCCTGCCGGTACATTCGCTCCAATCGGACGTCTCCCTCACACGATCGGACAGGGCAAAATTTTTTCCCAACAGCAGTCCGGTCGGGGCGATTACGCCTCCCATTCCAACGAACCAAGTTTTGGTCAAGTCATCTCTTGTCCGAAGCGAGAACACTGCTGACAAGAAGAGACTCTGCGCCCAAGGCGACGTCGTGAGGCCCGAGTCCCGCGAAATTTGCTCTCACTCTTCGGCCCGGGAGGCAGTAACAGCAGCCCTGCTCCCATCGCCGCAAGCACTACTCGAGCGAAAGGTATGGCTGGCGGTTCAGAGGAAAAAAACTAGAATGTGTCAACCGTTCCGCTGCTACCAGCAACGCAAACGTCCCCGTAGCTCAATTGGATAGAGTGTCGGCCTCCGAAGCCGAAGGTTACAGGTTCGACTCCTGTCGGGGATATTCAACTTGCTTCGCGCCACCTGCTCGCTAGCGCTTGGCTGTTCTCCAGTCGCGACTTTCTCTCTTCGGGCGTTTATCTACGGGCATTTGCCTCTCGGATGTTTACTCCAGCCCACGCTGCGTTTGCTTCTCTCTGAAAGCCTCTAGTAGCTGTTCATCAGTGCGGAACATTGTTTGCGCGGGAGCGGTGCTGATATTATGCTGTAGGCGGTCGCCCGACCGTGCGCTTGTTCTCTCATTCCTACTCGGGCAATCAATCTGAAATCATGGTGAAGTCGATGAAGCTCACTCGATTGGCAATTTGTGTTCTGCTCTTTTGCCTGCCGCCCACTCTCAAGGCACAAGAACCCGCCTCGGACCCCGCAGCGCTGGAGCAGGAACAGTTGCGGGGTGCGGTCACCCCCGAGCGAGAATGGTGGGACCTGAAGCACTACGATTTGGCAGTGCAGATCGACATCGAGAATCGCTCCATCCAAGGGACAAACACCATTCGCTTTCAGTCGCTCAAGCCTGGCAAGCGGTTGCAAATCGACCTTCAGCCACCACTGGAATTGACGGCCGTTCGCTTTGGGGATGCCAAGCCAACGTTTACACGCAACGGCAACGTCTATTCAATTGAACTCCCCGCCGAATTGCCCGCGGGGTCCACTCAGGAAGTCACGCTTGAGTACGGCGGCAAGCCCGTCGAAAGCCAGAATCCGCCCTGGAGCGGCGGGTTCAGTTGGCGCAAGGACTCCGCCGGCAAACCATTCATAGCAACTTCTTGCCAAGGAATTGGTGCGAGCATCTGGTGGCCCTGCAAAGACCATGGCTATGACGAACCCGAGGAAGGGGCCGATATCCGTCTGACAGTTCCTGCAGGACTAGTCGCTGTCTCGAATGGTCGACTGATCGAACGGTCAAGCGATAAGTCGAATAAAACGGATTCGTTCCATTGGCGTGTTACCCAGCCGATCAATAACTACAGCATCAATGCCAACATCGGAGACTACGTCAATTTCGGAGAAAAGTTTGAAAGCGAAGCCGGACCACTCGACTTGGAGTACTGGGTGCTGCGCGATCAACTGGATGTCGCTAAAGAGCACTTCAAAGAGGCCAAACGGACGATTCAGGCGTTCGAGCATTGGTTTGGTCCGTACCCCTTTCGCGAGGACAGCTACAAGCTGGTTGAGGTCCCCTACTTGGGAATGGAACATCAAAGTTCAGTGACTTATGGGAACGGCTACAAGAACGGCTACCGTGGCCGCGACCTGAGTGGTACCGGCGTCGGTTTGAAGTTCGACTTTATCATTGTTCACGAATCTGGACATGAATGGTTCGGCAACAACATCTCGATGAAAGACGCCGCTGACATGTGGATTCACGAGGGCTTTACCAACTACTCGGAAAACCTATTCGTCGAATACCACTTCTCCCAAAAAGAAGCCGAGGATTATGTCATCGGCTGCCGCAAATTGGTCCGAAACGACAAGCCAATCATCGGCGAGTATGGCCTCAACCGCGAAGGCTCCGGCGATATGTATTACAAGGGCGGCAACATGCTGCACACCCTGCGGCACATGGTCAACGACACCGAGCGCTGGCGCGAGATTCTCCGCGGACTCAATCGCGAGTTTCGACATCAGACAGTCACCACTGAACAGGTCGAACAATACTTGGCTCGCGAAACAGGAATGGACCTCGCCAAGTTCTTCGACCAATATCTCCGCACCACCGATATCCCGGTGTTCCAGTACCAATTTCAAGGCGAGCAGTTGACCTACTGTCTCGCCAAGGTCGTCGATGGATTCTCGATCCCGCTACGGGTCAAAATCAACGGAGAAGAGGTGACGCTCAAGCCGACGCAGCAGCGGCAGGTCTTTCGAGCTTCAAAACCGATCAATGAAGTCGAGGTGGACCGCAATTTCTACGTAGAAAGCGAAAAAGTCGACTTCGAGTAATTGCCGACTGGCTCGCTTGTTCAAGCACACGAGAGCAGCTGAACTCGGCTTGGTTTTCAACTCGCCGCTCAACCTCGGACTCGAGCTTCGGTCGGCAGCAGTGGCGGGATCGGACAGTCTAGTGACTCGCCGAGCGCTCGATAGAGTTCCGCTTCAACGGCCGAAACCGCTTCGTCGTGAGAAATTGAAACGGCCGCAGCGGCCAGAATCTGCTTACGCGCATTCGGAGCAGCATGTGAGAGCCGCTTTACCGCGTTAGCCAACTTGGGGTAGTCCCAACCGGCCGATGAATATTCGCGCGGACCAAACAGCGGCGAAAGTGTCTTCCAAGCCGCCGCAAAAGCCTCTGCTGCCGAGGATTCATCTTCATGCCCAAATTCGGCAAGCACCGATAGCAGTGTGGCGCACTCGCTTTCCAGCTTGTCGAGCGACTCATAAATGGTCCGATGGGGCAAGCCGACGCCGAAATGCCGGTCGAGGTGTCCGACCAGATGGTTCTGAATAAAGAACTCAAACAAATCAATCTCTCGATCAGCCTTGATCAAGGCGACAACCGTCGCTCGGAAAGTGCGATACTGTTTTTCAGACATCCCCACCAAGGTGCCCTGCAGGATTTCTGAAATCGGCAAGCGATAGGGCACGTCCACTTGCTGAATCAATGCTTGATAGGCAGCCGTCTGTCGCACTGTCTCCGCATTTGAATACTGGCCGATGATCGCTAGTTGCTGTTCGCGAATCTCCGCTTGTTCGTCGAGCAGCCAGGCAAACACGACACAGCGAGCAAGAAAGACGTCCCGGATCGCTGTTTGGAGTGCGTTGGGGATCTTGCCGACGAGCACGCGGGAGTAAACCACATCTTCGTCCGTCGGTTCGCCGACCGCGGACACCAGCACAGCCGGATTGAGCATTCCGCCTGCCGCCGCGCCGCCAGGCAAGTTCATGCCGGGCATTCCCATCCCGGGAAAGCCGAATTTCTCCAGCGGTGAGCGGCGCTGTTCCTTCTTCTCCTCGCGCCGGTCGTCGAGAACGCTGGCGGTAGAACGGGACTTCAAGTACTCGTTGAAGTCTCCTTGGAACTGACGGTCGACCCGCTGAATTCGGGGAATCAGGGGCGGATGCGTTGAGAATAGCCCGCCGAAACGCGAACCAAACATATTCGCGAAAAACATGTGACTGATCGTCTCGGCGTTTTCGCTCTGCACGCGGGAGCTTTGTTGGGCCGCCCCGATCATCTTCAGAGCACCTGCAATTCCTTCCGGATTGCGAGTGAACTGCACCGCGGAAGCATCAGCCAAATATTCCCGCTGCCGCGAGATCGATGCTTTGATCAGCTTGGAGAAGAACAGGCCAATCCCCCCGATCACGACCAGACCAGCTCCGACCACGAAGAGCGCGGCTGCAGCACCGCCATTGTCCTTTCTATCATCCGAACTACTCCGCGACGAGGAATTGCCAATCACGCGAATCAGTTGATAGCCAACCAAGGCAATCACCAGGATTCCGTGCAGCAGGCCGATCATCCGCAGGCTCATCCGCATGTCGCCGTTGAGAATGTGGCTGAACTCATGGGCAATCACACCCTGCAGTTCGTCGCGGTTCAGCTGTTCCAGCGTTCCCCGATTCACGCCGATCACGCAGTCGTCGATCGTATGCCCCGCGGCAAAAGCGTTAATCCCCAACTCACGGTCCAGCACGTAAACCGGTGGTACCGCGACGCCCGATGCAAGCGCCATCTCCTCGACAATGTTCAGGAGGCGGCGCTCAGTAAGGTCGGATGAGTCCGGCGCAAGCCGTCGGCCACCGAGCATCTCGGCAACGACTTTGCCACCAGCGTTTAGCTCGCTGATTTTGTACATACTGCCGAATCCGACGACCGCAGAGACGCCGGTCAAAACGCCGCCAAACAACTCCAAGTTTTGCAGTGAGGTGAACCACGCCATCGGGTCCTGCTGCAGCAACTGGTTGTAGTTCCGGTCCGCGTAAACAAAGACCCCGACAATCAAGCCGTAAATCGCCAGCGTGATGCAAAGGACCGTCAGCGCCAACAAGATGATCAGCTTGCGGGTGTTGCGGCGAGCAAGTTCTTGGCTGGCGAAAAAGTCCACGTGCGCGTGATTCCTCAAAGACTCGAGAGAGGATAAAGCAGGCTAATCGCTTCACTCCAAAGGCGGGCTGGGTCAGCGCGATACTTTCGAGGCTGACTCTCGCCCGGCTTTGAAGTGGGTGAGCAAAAAGTTCAAAGTCGTTCCTAGAACTGGACCTTGGGGGCTTCGCGTTCTTTGGTGTTTTCGATTTCGAGCAGTTGAGCTTCGCGGAAGCCGAACATTCCAGAGAACAGGACTGCGGGGAAGACTTCTCGGGCCGTGTTGTATTCGGTCACCGCATCGTTGTAACTCTGGCGAGCAAACGAGACTTTGTTTTCGGTCGAGGTCAGCTCTTCCTGTAGCGACATCATGTTTTGATTCGCCTTCAAGTCAGGGTAAGCTTCGGCAATCATCAACAGCCGGCTCAAAGCACCGTTAAGTTGGGATTCGGCTGCGCCCAAATTTTTCATTGCGGTTGGGTCGCCAGGATTG
>JBJTQD010000361.1:0-6686 GCA_046075445.1 Planctomycetota bacterium | reverse complement strand
CGCATCAACGCCAAGTCAAGCCGGCCGATGTTTTGGGAAACATCGAGCAGAGTGTAATCTGGAATGGTGTCGAGAAACACGTCGGCATCACCGACGGAGAGGTCGAGGTCGACGAGTACGACATTATTCAGCGGGCTGCGTGCCATCGCGCAGGCTAGATTGACGGCTAACGTCGTGCAGCCGACACCACCGGAACTTCCCGTCACGGCAACCGTAATCGCAGGTTTATTTCGGCCTGCGGCCAGCCCAACGCTGCTGACGCGGTCGAGTGCCTGAAACAATTCTTCAATCTGAATCGGTGTAGTGATGAACTCGCCAGCGCCGGCACGCATTGCTCGAAGAATCAGTTGCCCATCGGTCCGTTGACTGAGGGCGATAATCCCCAATCCGCTGGAATAAGCCCGCAGCCTTTGAATCAAGGCCAGCGCGACTGGCTCGTTTTGATCAATGTTGATGATCACCGCGTCGGGCGAGGTTTGCTTTACGACTTCCTCGAAAAATTCGTAACGCGAGCAGTCGGCTTCCAGCCAAATGCGATCCAAACCCACCAAGTACTTTTTGAGGTGCTCCCGGGTTTTTTCATTGGGGTCGCAAATCGACAATCGAAGTGAAGCGGCCATGGCACTTAAAGGTGGTTAAAGGAAAACGAGGAAGGAATTGTCCGATGGAGCTTGTTTTGTTTGAGCTGCCTAGCGGCGGCTGCCTGAATTGGGCTGCTGCTTCGGATAACCGAAACCGGGACCTTCTGCAGGCTGGCGAGATTTGGCTTTCAGCAGCGAGTCCAGCGCACTCGCCCGCTCGACCGGTGAAGTCTGCGTAGGCATTTGCCTTGGGGCTTGCGTTTGAGGAGCCGCTTGTGGGGCTGGGCCTGTTGAGGTTGGGTACCATTGGTTGGTCCGGGAATTCGCGGGAACAACAGGGTAGCCCGCCGCTTGGCCGTTGGTGGGTTGCTGCGGTGCTGCTGCGGGAGCTGGATAGCCGTTCGAGTTCCAAGCGCCAGATTGGCTTGGCACGGGCTGGCCTACTCCGGGTGGAACTGCGTTTTGTGGGTAGGCATTTGGGTCGTACATCCCTCCGGGAGCAGCATTCGTCGGCACGCCTTGGTTGTAGTTCTGATAACTAAAGGGCGCACCAAGGTCTCGCGGGCAGTCTTGCTGACAGTCGGGGACTTCGATGTAACCGTTTGAGAACAGTTCCAAATTCGATGGATTGGTTGTGGCAGTTCCTGGACCAGGCAGCGGCGTCACAGTCGGGTCGACACTGGCCACGAATCGCGGAGTAATCAGGAACACCAGTTCGGTTTCAACCCGCTTGTCTTGGGAATTGCGGAAAGGAGCGCCCCAGAAAGGAACGTCCACCAAACCCGGGGCACCGCGAACCTCCGTATCGGTCTTCTCGAAAATATCACCAGCCAAAGCAACCGTTTGGCCAGCTCGCATCGGCACACCCGTGTTGACACGTCGCACTCGGAAACCAGGGACGCCAGTGCTAGTGCTTAACTCGGTTGCAATCTCAGATACTTCAGCACGAACTTCCAAGGTCAGATTTCCCTCGCCATGTACGAGAGGAACAAAATCGAGCTTGGTACCGAATGGTCGGAATTCAATCGAAGTCGTTCCCAAACCGCTTGGAACCAGAATCGGAATCTCACCGCCAGAGAGGAACTCTGCAGGGCGGCCGTTGGAGGTGATCAACGTTGGCTGTGAGAGCAACTTGGCGATGTTATTCTTCTCAAGTGCGTTCACAACCATGTTGAAAGAACCGTTGTTGTTAATCACTCCAATGGCAACATTTGCATCGCCAGAGACTGAGGTCGGGTCAGTGACGTCCTGAATCAGGTCAGCGAAACCATTGACGATATTGAAACGCTGGCCGAGAACCGCCCAGTCAATGCCGAGATTCTTCAGCTTGGTTCGCGACACTTCATAAACTTTGACCTCAATCGCAACGACCTGCGCGCCTTCAACTTCCAGAAGGTTGATGACCTTCGATGCGTAGAAGTCCTGAGCAATTGCCATGATCGGGTCAACGTCCTGAGCTCGGGAAACATGGCCAGCCAGAACGATGCCAGTCGAGAGCGCTGTCACTTTGACATTGGAGGTCGGGAAGTGCTGGGAAATCGCCATCTCGACTTTGCGAACGTCCATCTTGACCACGATGGTTATCGTCTGGGACTTGCCTTCGGTGTCGCGGAAGGTGATCGTCGAGACGCCAGCCTGACGGGCTGACACATTCACTTGATAAGCGGAAATAGGGGTGGCGTTGAGAAGATTAGGGTTTTCAACGATCACCTCTGGCACCTTGTAGTCGAAGCTCAGGCGGCGACTGGATCCGACCGTCATTTCGATCGTATCGATGGAGTCGTTGATTTTGAAACCACCACCCGCATCATTGATCGGATTGGCCTGTTGAGCCCAAAGCGGGTTGCTCGTAAAGCAACACCACAAAGCCATCAGGCTGAAAAGAAGAGCTCGGATTTTGGAGCGGGCATTCATCCTTGAATTCCTACGCAGGTTTGTGGTCGAAGTGACGACCAAATCGACTAATCAGGGCATTCAGCGGCAAGCAATCGCGCTCCAGAACTGGAGCGGTAGTCGCTTACTTTCCAGGGTACTGATCCTCTTCAAGCTCCTTCGATCCGGACGGAGTTGAGTCGGTCGGTTTAAGTTCGTTTGGCGAGGCCGCCTCTTCTAGGGAACCCTCTTTTTTGGGCTGAGGCGGGATCAGGTTTCCATTCTTGTCGAAAGGAAAGTAGACAACCGACTCACCTAGCTGGTACATCGCCACAAAGGCAGGTTTGTTTGGGTCCTCAGCAACAGCCTCAGGTTCAGTCTCTACCTTCGGCTTATTCGTCATCTGAGAAAGGTAGCTTTTCGCCTCTTCGAACAGCGACATCGCATCGAAGTCAACGTCGCCGCTGGTGCTCAACGCTTGATCGTGTGAACGGTCGTCCGAGCCGTCACGGAGAACTACTCTCAGCGTAGCGACCCGTTGCACTAACACAACTTGCTCAGCCTGCTTCATCGTCACCAACAGGCCAAGAATTTTCTCGCCCTTGCTCCCCTCGGATTTCCGCGGGCCAGACTCTCGTCGGGTCACGCCATCTACCGAGAAGACCTTGACATTCTTCATAAACGTCGTAATTCGCATCTCGCGTTCACCCTGGGAATTCTGCTTCTCAAAGAAGCCAATCAGGTCAACGTGGTCGCCAGGTTGAATCAGGCCGTTGAGAACGTCTTCCTCGCTGACCTTCACGCCTTGGAGACAGAATCCTGGCGGAATCATCAGGGTCGAAATTTGAGTGATGTCAATCACATCCTTCATCGAAATCGGCACGCCCTTGTTGACCCGGACGGTGACCGCTTTGAGCCGGAGCTGTTCCAGCGATGAGGCGGAATCTTCAGGCACAATTTCTGCAGGCCAGTTTTCGATTTTGCAATTCTTTTCAGATAACTGGGTGTCGTGATCGAGGAATTCAGTGGCGACCACGACTGGAACAAGTTTGGTTTTCGGATTGGTGTCGGCGTTGGAATTTCTTCCCATTACGCGGCTGATTCCCACGGCTGCAATCAGACCGAAGAACAGCGATACCACCATCAGAATCAGGGATTTGGATTTCATCGAAAAACCTCTGGATTGTCACCCTCAGTGACTGCTCTTCAAAGTGCTGGCTATAACGGCTAGCACCGGTCGCACCGCTTTTTACGATCGAGCCTTGTAGGTATGTTCGGACGGGCTATTCCGAATCAATCACCGGCAGACTTACAAGAAATACAAACCCAGTAATCGTTACAGCTTTCCGCAGAATTGAGTTTAGGGTGGATAAGCTGGGTGAGACCCGAGTTCGGGGAAGACTTTGCTGGTTGAAGATTCTGAAAAAGTTGCCTCGACGGGTATAAACAGGCAAAGGTTGCCGGCAGCAGGAACAGCCGCCGGCAACCAAGCCGTAATCTTGATTAGCGTGTCTTTCGACTCTGCCAGAACTTAGACCAACAGGCCCATCCAGGCGAAGTAGAGAATCGTGCCGATTGCGATCGGGATGCCGTAAGGCAGCAGTCGCATCGAGCTCTTTCGCTCTGCAGCAATTGCCGACAAAGTTTCCGGATTGCGGACCGTCATGATCTCATTGGCGATATAGAAGAATTGGTTCCAGTGCTTAGTCGTTTGACGCGAGATGATGATCATCGCGACGGCGAGAATTGCCCCGACGATTGCCGATACGCAGAAGGCGTAGAAGGTAATCGTGCAGTGTACCCACGCTCCGATCCCCGCCATCAGTTTTACGTCGCCAGCGCCCATGCCACCGATTGAATAAGCCGGCAGGAGAGTTGCCAGTCCGACGCCGGTGCCTGCGAGGCTCCAAGCGAGGCCGTTCCACCAGCCGTTGCCTTCAAGGCCATACCAAATCGAGCTGTAGATCCAGCCCGAGACGATCATCGGGAACGTGATCCAGTTAGGGACACGCAGCTCCTTACCATCGATGTAGGCTGCGTAAACGAGGACAGCACTGACAAGCCAGTAAGGCCAGGCATGTGCAACATTGGTGAATAGGTCTGACATTTTTGACTCCCCGACAAACCTTGCTTAACGGCTTCCTCGCCGAAGGTTTGTCCATGCGTGCGTTAATCTTTTGGACCGGAATTCACGGCATTCCGGATACATTTTTCCGTCAAAACGTACCACTCACTGACTTTGAGGGTGAGGAAAAAGAACGGCTAGAAAAGGAATTTTTGTTTTTTGAGACCGAATATTCCGCGTGGCTTTCCACTCGCGACAACAACAAAAAAACCTCCGCCTTCCCGAAGGAAGAGCGAAGGCTTTAAGTAGTCGAAATCAGATTTGGCAGAGCAGCACTCCGCCGAATCGGACTAGTTGACTTGGCCTGTACGAGCCGAGGTCAAGTCTTGGGCGATGTCGTTGAACGTCGCGGAGGCGTTCTTTCCGACAGCCTGAATCGCGGTCAAGCAGACCACGATAATCAGAGCCAACATGATGGCGTACTCAACAGCGGTGGGGCCGTCTTCTGACTTCAGAAAACGAGAGACTTTCGAAACGAGATTCTGCATGACTTCCTCCGACGGAAACTAAACCCCCGTTACAGGGAGCTGAGCCGATGTGGCTCAAGGATGATGTGCGGTTTCTTCCCGAACCATCGCGCTGTCCAGCAATGATCCAGAAATACCCAAACCCAAACAAACACAACCTTTTTAAGAGTTACTCACTGCGACTCAGTTGAACTGAACCGCTGATTTTCACTCCTGGACGCAAGGGCTCGGCAGCTGCCGGTTAGACCTCTGCCGAATCGATGACGACTTGCTTATCGCCTTCGCCAAAACAATAGGACGCGGGTCGCCAGTGTCAAACTATTCCGTCTGGGAATTCTGGTTTTCTTAAGCAAAAAAAACGAATTGGCTAAACTGCCCCTCTCCATGGGAGCCAATCTCTGGATGTGCAATCGGTACAGAACAAACAACCGATCCAAGTGGAACAGTTGTCGGTAAATCTATGTGACGCAACGCCGTCAGGTGCGGGAGCGAAAGCTTGCATGAGATGCGAACCGGCGACTTGAGCGGAGCCGGCTGATGCTAGGCCGCCGGCGCGAGCAAGCGTTCGAACTGGTATTCCGCGTCGCTCAGGTGCGAGGCCGGGATTGCTTAAGCAGGTTTAGTCATTGTTTCCCATCCGCATCCGCTGGCGGTGGTACTTCAGGCCTGGAACAAAGAAGCAGGCCGCGCAAACAACCCCGAAAATGAACATTGCATACGGGTAACTCAGCGCCATCACTATTGAGGTAGCAATTAAGACCCCAACCTGAATGTAAAACGTTCCCGAGAGAATTCCCGCTTTGACCAAGAACGACATCGCCGCCACAATCGCCAAAACCGGACTCAGTTCGAGCAACTTCAAATTGAGATAACCTTCAAATGGGAACAGCAAAATGACTCCAATCAAACTGGCGGCCCAAACGTGAGCAATCTGTCGCTCGACAAAAGTCACCGGTCCGTACTTTCGTCGAAGTAACCAAAAGACAACTGCCCACGCAGAGAATCCTGTTCCCCACATCACCTCGTAAATCATCCGGTTCTGGACGCCCAAGAGATACATCGAATTGGTTAGAAAAGAGGCCAGCAGCAGCACAAGGCTGTGCCAGATCCAGAGCAACCCCCAGTTCTGCAAGACGGGAGCGTGGTGCGTCTCCCGAAACAGCCCCGCCAAAACCTGTCCCAAGCGACTTCCCAGCACCGAGACTGGCCTCTTGTCGAGATAGGCCTGCAAGTCAGACTGCAGATGCGCTGCCGAGGCGTAACGTAAATCCTGCGGCTTCTGTAAGCACTTCAGTGTGACCAATTCCAGAATTCGGTCTGCTCGACGATTCAAGACTCGGGGCGGAATCGGATCCTGCTCCAGTACCATCAGCACCGTGTCGACCGGTGAAGCACCCTGAAAAGGTGGACTCCCCGTCAGCATGTGATAGAGAATCGCGCCGAGGCTGTAGACATCACTGGTCGGGCCAACTTGTCCCCGCGCACCAGCCGCTTGTTCCGGAGCCATGTAAGCTGGCGTGCCGATCACCGCACCCGTCCGCGTCAGGCTGGTCGCGCCCGTCACCTGCTTCGCCAGCCCAAAGTCGCATACATAAGCATGCTCCTGCTCATCGATTAGGATGGTGGAGGGCTTCAGGTCAC
>JBJTQD010000360.1:0-10505 GCA_046075445.1 Planctomycetota bacterium | reverse complement strand
GATTCACCGGCACTATGGATTGACCGACTAGATCAAATCGGCAGAGCTCGGCGCGGGTCCCTCGACCCCGCCGATTCGTCAACCTCCGGTCTCCTCGTAGAAACTAACCAGCGTTCAGCGGCGAACCGGACATCGTCTTTTCGTTCCAAAGGAATAAAAACCAGCTGAGTCCTGTAAACACCGGCAACAATCCCTTCCAGAAAAGCTTTTTTTCCTTTTCGTGAGGCGTTTCCTTTCTCCGATTGGCTTCCGCGAATCGTGCGCGAAAACGCACAGCCCACTTTCCGGGGCTCCAAAAAACCCTGGGAAATCCGGGGACAAACTCTAAAAACCCTGCGTTTTCGCCTGTTTCCCGGGTTCTGCAATCGTTTCTTCAACCGAGAATGAACCACCTTCGACAGGGTGCGTAGAAGCTGGCTCTGGCCGAGGCTTGAAAGAGTTTCCTAGCGAGGTCCGCCAGAGCTGGTCCCTCTGCTTGACAGTGCCGAGGAAGCCGGTAATTTGGTTGGAGTTTTCCGGCCTTTTTGCGGGCTGTTGTTCGCAAGAATCGGAGAACACACGCGAGATTCGCTCAGGAATCCAGAGCGGATTGACCCATGTTTATCGTGTGGAAAGGATAGGCAAAGTCGCCGTAATGACTGGCCGCTTTCCAATTTTTTGATGCAAGGATTGCTTTTCAGTTGGTCAGAATGCCGCGAAGTCCAGTTCGCTCCCAATCGTGTGAAGCCACTCGAAATCGGATGTCTTTCCATTTCCAGTGTTTTGCTTTCAGTCGAACTTGGATGACAGGTACGGAGACCTTCAAGCAGTTGCAGCCCAACGGAATTTGGCGTTCTTGCGTTTTGTCGAACGGTACAGTCACAAGGAGAAACGTGATGGTTCGAAGTTTGTCTTCTGTTTTTGCTTTCGTCGCTCTGGTCGCTTTGACCGCGACGACCTTTGCTCAATGTTGCGACACCGCTACCAGCTGCGATAACGGCAGCCGCGTTGGCGGACGCGTTTTCAACGGCCGCGTTGCCACTTGGCGTTCAAACCGGACTGCAGCTCGCTGCGCCACTCCGGTTAACAACTGCGGCACCGTTAGCAACTGTGGCACTGGCAACTGCGGCACAACCGTAGTCGCTGCTGCTCCTTGCAACACCGGCTGCGCAACTGCTTGCAACACCGGTTGCAACAGGGGCTGTGGCACCATGGTTGCCTCGGCTCCTTGCGCCAGCAACATGACCTACACCAACTATGTCCCAGCCAGCTCTGACTGTGGCTGTGGCACTGTTGCGACCAGCAGCTGCAACAGCTGTGGCACCGCTTGCGGCACCAATGACTGCTGCAACAACGGCCGCACTCGCAGCTTCCGCGTCTTCAATCGTCGCAGCAACAATTGCTGCAACAACAGCTGCTCAACCGGCTGCAGCAGCTGCGGAACCGTAGCTTCGACCGGCTGCACCGGTTGCGCTACCCCAACCGCTGCTGTCGCTGCTCCAGCTGCAGAGTCAACTCCTCCCGCTCCGGCAGAAGACAAGTAGTCTTTTCCAGCGGTTGCTGGGCTGAAACCCGCGGTCGGCGACGCGTGCCACTCACCGTTGCCTCCGGTTTCCAGCCAAACAAATCTTAAGCCTGCGATCTGATTGGGGTCGCGGGCTTTTTTTGTTATCCTTTCTATCCAACAATCGCTTAGCCCCAGCGGGTAATTGCCCCCGAACGCGGCAAGCAGAATACTTCTCATAGCAAACTCCAGCCCAGTTGTCGCAGCCCATTTGAAAGGAAGCCCAAGTTGCTCCTCAACGTGCATCCCCGGTTTGGCTACCAACGGACCAGTTTTGTTTTCCCACTCCTCCTCCTACTCACGGCAATTGGAGGCTGGCTGGTCTATCGGAATTGGTACGACCCCGCAAAGGCTCTCGAGAAAGCCGACATCATGTGGGATACCGGCGACTCACGCGAACGAGTTGCCGCAGTGCGAGAATACAAGTACCTACTTCGCAAAACGGATCCCCTTGAGAACAAGCTCTTCTGGCTCAAGGGTGAAACCCAACGCAAATTGCTTTATCAAAAGATCATCGAGTACCACGTCAAGTACGACGACAACCAATCCGACGCCCGAGAATGGCTGATCAAAGCCTGGTCGGAAAATCTTCGAGATCTGAACTTCGGAAACGATGAGCAGCTGAACAACTTCTGGAAAGAAGAGACCGAGCGAATTAAGAAAAATCGCGATCCGTATCAGCTCGGTAAGTGACGGCGAAAACATGCAGCGGAATTCAACGACCGCAACCGCTTCGGGTAGCACGTCCTTGAGGCTATGCGTTTGGCTTGATGATTCTTACTTTCGCTCACCACCCATCCACGGCTCTTCTGGCCAACGGCCTTTCAGCCTCCAGCCCGGGGTAGAGCGGCCGAAGGACGCGCAGCGTTTCGGCCGCGCCACCCCGGGTTAACGGCAAACCAATTTTCCAAAAGGTCGAACCGGCCGATGCCGCCCTGCGGCTCGGACGGTTCGACGCGGAACCCTAATTTGCCGCCAAGAGGAGACCGGAGGTCGAAGAAGCGGCGAGGTCGGGAGACCTGCGCCGAGCGCGGTGCAACGCATAATCAACTCGCGCTTCACCTCGCCGTTGGCTGCGGGCTAAACGAAAGAATCGGGGGCTGCCGCGAAGAACCGGCTGAGGAAGAAAAACAGTTTCCTCAGGCTCTGCGAGCGCACCCCGACTTAACTGCTACCTCTGAAACGGCAGCCGAACGCTCATCGCAAGGAACCGCGGCAGGTCGAGCCAGAAATCCCGGTTCCAACTCCCCAGCCATTTCTGACTCATTCGTCCGTTGGTATCCACCAGCCAATCGGTCGAGCAACCTCGAATCAGACACTTGCCACCGGCTAGCTTTTCATTCGCTCGCGCTTCATCGCCGGCGACGTAACAATTCCAGCGACTCGGTTGTCCCTTAGCCTCACTCGCTAAATGCGAATAGCCATGCGCCTGATGCAACGCGCGGACCCTCGGTCCCACGTCAACGACCGGAATCCCCGTGCGACGGGAATGCGAAACCATCCAGTTATCCCAGTTCCCTCTCCCTACTGCGAAAGCCGGGAGCGTCGAAAATTGCCCGCGCCGGAAAAGAAAATACTCCTTACAAACTCGAGCCGCTTGGTGGCTGCGCCGGTAGGCCTCGTCCAGAGTTTGGTTAACCTGTTCTCGGTTACTCCAGTCGAGTTCCTCGCTCAAGCAAACTTCATTTCGCCGACCAATCGCCAAGAAACCGCTTGGCCACTTCTGGCCTAGCTTGTCCGCCAAGCCGACGATCTCACCACGCAGGATCACATCGGCGTTACAGTAAAGAAGATAGTCACCGCTCGCCAGCCGATTCGCTTGTTCAAACGCCGAACTCACCAAAGGCGTGCCATGCGCGTTTGATTCAATTTCACCGCAATGCCTCGCACCAACTTCAGAAGCGAAGGCTTCGATCCCCTGCTCATTTCCCAGCAGCAAGACTTCAACCTGTTCATCGATTGCCAGCCAACTACGAATCGCATTGGCCTGGATTCGGCAAATGGCCGGGTCAGAAAATGGCTTGGGTAAACTGAATATCGTGACCCTCGCGGCCGAACGACGACGCTCAGAGTTATCGGTTGGTAACTTGCCCGCCCCCTGCTCTGCTCGGCCAGACATCACTCGCCCGCTCGCAGTGAGGTAATTTTTCGCCAGCCGATCGTCGACTGCCTGACCCAGTAAACGGCCTGCTTGGTCCACCACTTATGCAGACTGAATCCGGGATTCGCCGGCCTCCAGCCTTTCCAAGCCGTCCGGTCAACCGCCGCAAAAAAGCGGTCTCGCCAAGGATGCCGATTGGCGTAGTCCCAAGGCTTAAACTCAGTCGTGTAGTGAATGATCGCTGGTCGATCTCGCATTTCCAGAAATTCGGCTTGCAAAAGCGGACCGCGATTTTCGTCCGGGTATTCGAAGAGGTGCGAACCAACATTCCAGCGCCACGGCAAGCGCCCCCAGTTGCTACCGAGGACCGCATTCAACGCATATTGATCCCAGCACCAGACAAACTTTTTATTCTGTCGCAAACAATCGAGCAATTTCGCTCCCAGCGACTCATCTCGCCACTTTCGCAGATTCAGCAGCATCACACCGCTGTTGAAATAGTATCCGCTTCCATCCAACCCGAGTTCGCGATAGTTCGGAATCGGTTCGTAAACGGCCACATAAGGAGCGAACCCGCGACGCTGCCGTGGTACCTTGTTCGAATCAATAAACGGACAGGCGATGTCAGGAACCGCGAGACAATACTGCTCTCCCAGTGGCTGCTGCCAAATCTCCGTCAAACTCGCCTCGACCAACAGGTCACTGTCTAAATAGAGCACTTGGTCGAGATCATCCGGCAGCCAGCGGTCGGCAAACAGACGAAAATAAGCCGTTCGTGAAATGTGATGCGAGACGCCAAGATCTTCGATACCCAAGTCCAGTCGCGGAGCCAACTGCAAGCTAACCGGCAACCCTGCTACTGTCTCTTTAAGCATCGCCAGCGATTGTTCGCTCAATCCATTGTCGACCAGAAAGACTCTCAGCTCATGACCTGCTCGCAAGCGTTCACCGGCGGTCATCAGCGTGACAGCCAACGGCATTGCATATCGCTCATCGGCCGCGCAGAGAACCACTGGGTCAGCCGTGACCGGCTGGCGTTCAATCGAACTGACTTGGGGCTGTATCTGGCTCATGGCGTCGGTGTCCCCTGCTCGGAAACGCCCGCTTGAGTTGGAGCGACGTCACCCTCTTTTCGCCAATTTCGCCAATGATCAATCAGCCTCTGACGCAACCGAACAATTGGGCCCGCGATCGGATGCTTTTGAATCTCCTCAAAAATGGCATGAGCCTCAGCCAGCTCGCTGCGGGCTTGCCGCAATTCGGCTTGTAAATGCGAGATTTCTCGCCGAGCATGCGCCCACTCTGTTTGCGCTACCAACAAGTCGCGCTCAGAGAATTCCTTAAAGGCAGGATAAAGCTCCGCGTGCTCAAAACGGTTTTCGACGGGACGCGAGGGCGCGAGCATGCCCTCGGGAAAACGCAGTGGAATCCCGCTCTCGACATCCGCTTTTGTCTGTTCAAGCATGCGCTGGATCAACTGAGTGAGCCGCTCTGTTGCCGACTCCGCCAAGTAAACGTGGTCTCGCAAAAGTTGGCTCTGCCAAACCAGTTTGCTCGCAGGAGGCGAGGCCAATTCAGCAATCACTCGCGGGATGGCATCGCGATGCCCAATCGACCAAGCGGCAGGCGTGAGTTGTGGAGTACCATGGTAGTCGAGCCAAGCTAGCGGTCGCCCCGCCAACATTGCCTCGAGGCCAGCCGTCGACGGCGTCGAGATTACGGCGTCGTAATCCAAGAGAATCTCTGCCAACTCACTGCCGCTCAAATCATTCAGTCGATTCGCGACTTGCAGTTCTTGATCCAGACCAGCCGTCAATCTCCAGTCGACCTCGACCGCTCTTCCGTCGGCAAGCTGCCGAGGAAGACTGTCTCGCAAATCGCGCAGGCTTCGCTTGGTGATCTCAACTTGCCCGGGGGTAAAGCCCGG
The DNA here is from genome assembly GCA_046075445.1 of Planctomycetota bacterium. Classification (GTDB taxonomy): domain Bacteria; phylum Planctomycetota; class Planctomycetia; order Pirellulales; family Pirellulaceae; genus BJ22. Next base: position 4,934 of record JBJTQD010000360.1, on the reverse strand, counting down.
ACACTTTGCCGTCATAACCAGGAGGCGAAATCGTCCATCCTCATTTCGTGGTTTCAGTTCACCGCTCAGGTAACGAAGTCGCTGCTGTTCGAATCTGGGAACGCCAACAATTTCCAATCTTCCAAAGTTGCCCCAGCCCGCCAAAACTCTCGCCTGACTCTGGCCGATGCAGGCAACCACATCGGAAATCACGGGACGCATTGTCCAAGGACAGGCAGGCTCCTCGCTGCGGTTCTCCCAAGCATTTCGCCACTCAAGAATGCCATCAAGTAGGTATAGCGTCGCAACCCTGCGGCGTTGCAATTCAATGCAAACTTCGCGGAATCGGTCGAAGTGCTCCGAGTAAAACAGGACCAAGTCACCCGGCTTGGCAACATTCAGCAACGCTGGCGGCTCGAGACAGGAAACAGCCATACGGGAACGCAATGCCTGAACGTGATGTCCGGCCTCCAGCTCCGTTCCCGCCATGTATACGGACTGTTCCATGTGACTCGCTGAGAAGTTTCCTAGAGTTCAACCGAGCGGCTGATTTCGCCCAGTCGGCTGGCTATTCGGTTTCGACTGCCGACAAGATTCGCGGCAAACCTATTGTTCGATCGTCACTGGAAGTCCGTCTTTTCGCGAGAGCAGACGCCGAAGCGTTTCTTCTTCCATCGTTCCTCGCACCGTAATCGTCGACCCATCGCCTACGGAGAAATTGACTAGGTCGCTGTGAAAACTTCCAAATTGGTGCACACGTCCGAAAGCATCGACGTCGAATTGTTTCTTTGTTTGTAACGGCATTCCAATACCGCCAATCCGCATCGCTACCGGCGGTTCGTTGCCGTTGTAGATGCAACCGTCACCGCGTCCGCCTGGCTGACCGAAGGAATCCTGACTGACTGCTTTTTCACCGATGAACAAAGTATTAGACAGCCCATCCTTGATGTCAGCGAGACGATAACGGCCCTTTCCACCGTTCACCAGCAAACCGCCGACAACTGGATTTTGCGAAGCGTATCCGGAGTTGAAGACTCCATCGACTTCATTCGTGTAGAGGGCCCAATCATCGTTGGGTAAGTACTGGGTGGTTCCTGCGTTTCCGGCATAATCACCAACGACACCAATTTGCTCGCCCTCGGTCTCAAACTTGCTCTTTATCTCTGGTCCCCTCCGCGTGGGACAGAAATAGACCGGTAAACCAATCTGAACAGTGGCCGCATTCTGCGCCGCATAGGGCTTTCGCAAATCAAACTGGTCGGCCAAGTTATTGCCTTCCATGAAGGGCATCAAATAAACCGGCCAAGTCAAAAACATGTCCGCCCCACGCGCGGGAGGCAGATACTTTCGTGTCCCTTCGTAATTTTGAATCGCCAAGCCAATTTGACGTAGGTTGTTTAGGCAACTGGTCCGCCGTCCCGACTCGCGAACACGTTGCACCGCAGGCATGAGCAATCCCGCAAGCACTCCGATGATCGCAATCACCACGAGCAACTCAATTAAGGTAAAGCCCTTTTTGTGTCTTCGGAACATACCGCTAAAACCTTTTCATTGACCGCAATAGGAACTGAGCCCCACAAACACGAGCTGGGGAATCAAGCTCGAAACATTCCATTGGCCGAAAATTTTTACTTTTGGATCGGACACCCCGCCTCGCCGCAATCCCGCCGGCGCAGAAGCGAACCTAAATCCGCTTAGACCGGCTGCACATAAGTTTTTCCCATGGTTGATGCGGTCCGGGAGGAATCCGAAGGACCGGTTGGGAATTGTAGGGGAATCCCGCTCGTTTAGTCTAAATCCGAGAGCAACGCAGATAGCTCGGAAAATATAGTTTGCGGCGAAAACTCCGATTTTGCCACTTCTTCAGCCGCTTCCGTGAACCTCTCAAGCTGCTGAGGAGCCCCACAGATTTCTCGCAACTGCTTGGACATTTGTCCATAATCGTCAGCCACCAGACAGGCGGACAGCGCCCGAGGCGACATACCCGCCGCCCCACTGGCTGTCGAAACCAAAGGTTTACCAAAGGCCAAGGCTTCGACATTCTTGATTTTCAATCCGGTCCCGAATTGAACTGGATTGATCGCAATGTCGACCTGCGAATAGAAATCCTCCAAGCGTTCCACTGGTCCTTGCAGTCGAACGGCACTCTTGAGCAAACTGGCCGCCCGACCTTCCACCAAGTTGAACCAATCGCAAATCTTCCCTGCAATCAGCAGTTCGACTTGTGTTCCCGGCAAGTCGATCAAGTCCGGCCAGACCTCGATCAGAAATCGATTTATCGCGTGCCAATTCGAATAGTTCGCCGAAGCGATATATCCGACCGTTAACTGGCGAGGCTGTTCCGGATGCTCGCGTCGACTGAGTCGCAGCGGTCGCCGTTGGGCATGCCCGGCAACAACCACCTGAGGTTGAGTCACTGCGGCGCGAATACGCTCCGCTTCTTGCGGCTGGATCGCGATCACTGCATCAAAGCGATTCCAGACATCAACTTCCTCTTTTTCGCTGATCTCCAACCAATGCAGATAGCCCGCCGAGTGAAACTGCATGCCGCGGTCGTGCAGGATGTCATGCGTATCCAAGACACAAAGTATATGCTTCCGGTCGGCGATGCTTAGTGCATCCAGCAGATACGCCATCGTCACATACTGGCAGATGATCGCCTTCGGACGAACTCGGGCAACATGTTGACGAAACTGCTCGACCGCCCAAGGCCAGCGATAATCTGAAAGCTTGAGTGGCGATGGTTGCTGACTCTCTTCTTCGCTCTTAGCGGTTCGCTTCAGCCATTTCTCCAGTTGATGCCGCGTCGCATCGGCATACCAGCGAATCCGCTTCAGAAACGATTCAGGCGGACGCTCGCTTTCGAAAAAAGCGACCTCGCAGGGAAGTCGCTCGATTCGCTCAGACTCTTCGGGCGTGACTTGACCAAGGTAGAAAACGCTTAGTTCATAGGGTGGATGGGAAAGATACTCGACCAATGCCAGCATCCGTTGCTCGGCACCCGTCGAGCCCGCCCAAAAAGGAATATCCGTCGCCATGCAGATATGCTTTAGCGGCTTGGTCATCACAGAGGCGCTCCGTCATTCCATGGCCAATCATGGCCCAGTGCTTCGCGCTGCCGGCGACTCAAATCGCGGATGCCCAACTTCGCCAACGAGACCAATTGCTGAAGCTGCTCTTCCGAAAAAGTCGCTTCCTCGCCGCACCCTTGCAATTCGACGAACTGGCCACGCCCGGTCATGATCACATTGAGATCAACTTCGGCCGCGACGTCCAACTCATAGTTCAAATCGAGGTAGCACTCTCCATCGACCAAACCAACGCTCACCGCTGCCACGCTATCGCGAAGTGGATAGACCGCAGGGTCTGGCAACCTTTCGCGAACCGAGTTCAGAGCATCGACCAGCGCGATAAAACCACCCGTGATTGCGGCGGTCCGAGTGCCACCATCGGCTTGTAGCACATCACAGTCCACGGTCACCATCCGCGGACCAAGTGCTGCCAAATTAGCAACCGATCGGAGACTTCGCCCAATCAGTCGTTGAATTTCCGTGGTCCGCCCATCTACCTTCTGCCGCTCCCGCTCTTTTCGCGGACTCGTACTTCCAGGCAACATGTTGTATTCGGCAGTCACCCAACCGGTTCCCTGCTTTTCCAGCCAAGCGGGAACTCGCTCGTCAATGCTCGCTGTACACAGAACAATAGTCTCTCCCGACTGATAGAGCACGCTCCCGGCAGCCACTTTTGTGAATTTGCGGGTAATGGAAACCGGCCGAAGTTGTTTGTTGTCTGATCCGCTCATTGCTGTCGCTCCTGCAACCAAGCCAACATCCCCTTTTGGGCATGCAGACGATTCTCTGCCTGCTGCACAATCGCGCTGGCTGGTCCATCAATCACTTCGGCAGAAACTTCTTCGCCACGACGAGCCGGTAAGCAGTGCAGGAATTTCACCCCGGGAGCCGCTGCCTTCATCAATTCACCGTTGACCTGAAAACGGGCAAAATCCTTCAACCTCTGAGCCTGTTCTTCCTCTTGACCCATGCTGGCCCAAACGTCGGTGTAAATAAATTGCGCCCCATGTACGGCTGCTTTCGCGTCATCCGTTTGCCAGATCAGTTTCCCCCCAGCAGCTTGGTTCAAACTTTCGACGTAATCCGCCGGGAATTGGTATCCAACGGGACAACCGATCGCCAACTCGACTCCGAGCTTGGCGCAAATCACAGCCAGACTTCGAGCAACATTATTCGCGTCGCCGATGTAGGCGATGCGAACATCCCGCAAACCGCCGACCAACTCTCCTACGGTCAACAAGTCAGCCAGCGCCTGACAGGGGTGAGAATAATCCGTCAGCCCGTTAATGACCGGGCAACGACTCCACTCCGCCGCAGCCACGACATCCTCGTGCGACTTGGCGCGAATGACCAGAAAATCGAGGTAGCTGGTCAGTACCGGGACAAAGTCGCGCAGCGGTTCGCGCTTCTGCCAACCGACGTCTGAGCCCAGGTATAAACTGGCACCCTGATGTTGATTCATTAGCGCTTCAAAACTGACTCGCGTTCGCTGCGCGGATTCTAGCGCCGGAGCAGGCTCAAGCCGCGCTTTTGCATGCAGAAGCGCTCAATGACCAAAAAGCAGTCGTCTTGGCTCGGAAGGGACTCGAACTTTCCGCCTATTACAGCGAAGCAAGACGCTTTGCCCAGATTGTTGCGCGTCACACGGCCGCACAAACGGCGCCCGACAAGCGTCTTTTCATTTGTACTGGTGGAGGCCCTGGGATCATGGAAGCTGCCAACCGCGGCGCTCACGACGAGGGTGCACTTAATGTTGGTCTAAACATTGTGCTGCCCCACGAACAACAGCCGAATCCCTACATCACGCCAGAACTTTGTTTTAAGTTTCATTATTTCGCACTGCGCAAAATGCATTTCATGATGCGTGCCAAGGCCCTCGTCGCT
>JBJTQD010000359.1:0-2866 GCA_046075445.1 Planctomycetota bacterium | reverse complement strand
GGATCTGAGTCACGCCTCCGACAAGGTAACTGGATGTGGGGAGCCAATGCTTCTTGCGGGCGTAAGCAATCGCCGCATCATCGATATCAATCCCCAAGACGCTTTTGGCTTTACCGCTTTCGCAGAGCAACCGAGTCCCGTATCCGGTTCCGCAAGCGATGTCGACGACGTCTTTTCCCGAAACGTAGGACGAGGCAAAGCGATATCGTGCGAGATGGAATTCGGCTCGACCCGAGTCGAAAATCGGCACAGTCGGGTCCATTCGCTCGGAACGATTGCGGTACAGCCACAACCCCCCCTCGCTCCCCAGGCAATGCTCCAGCGTCGTCTCCAACCGCGTGACTCGTTCTCGCAGGGCAGCGATTTGTTCACGCTGGTTGCGAATGTACTGGAGCGCGTCGGTTACTCGCTTTTCTAAGTTTGGCTGGTCCATATTGTGTCGTTGGTCGGTTGGCGATTGGGAATGTCAAAGCCGATTGAGTCACGCTAAATTAAAGCTACTCGCGGTTCATAGTTTAGCTTTCCCGACGGCGCTGTGGCAGGGTTTCAGCGGCTATGGGCCGAACGGGTTCGTTGACGATAAAGGTTGCCAAGCAATCAATCCTAGGCATTCAGGCAAATTCATGTCGAGCAAAAGTTCAAGTTTGGATGTTCTCGTGATCGCGCCGCACCCGGATGATGCTGAGCTTGGACTCGGCGGGACGATTGTGAAACTGCTTCGATGCGGTTGGCGCGTCGGAATTCTCGATTTGACCGATGGCGAGCCGACTCCGCACGGCACGCGAGAAATTCGCGCTGCAGAGACCGCGGCTGCTTCCGAGGTCATGGGGCTGAGTTGGCGGAAAAATCTCGGGCTGCCGAACCGGCGACTCGAGGCAACGCTGGAGAATCGCGCTGCGCTCTCCGGCGAAATTCGGCTTGCGCGACCGCGCTGGCTGTTCGCGCCTTTTTGGGTCGATGCCCACCCGGATCATGTCGCGGCAACGGAACTCGTCGAAGCAGCTCGCTTTTGGTCAAAGCTGACCAAGACTGATCTGCCCGGTGAGCCTTGGCACCCGGAGCGAATTTTTAACTACTACTGTGTGCATCTCAAACAGCACCCTCAGCCCGCTTTCGTGCTCGATATCACCCAGGAATGGCCAGTCAAGCGAGCCGCGATCGAGTGTTACCAAAGCCAGTTCGTGACCGGCCGTGAAAATGTTTCGCCAAGTTTTATTGACCAATTGGAACTCGAGGCGGCTTGGTGGGGTAAGACAATCGGAGTTCGGTACGGAGAGCCCATCGCGGGCCGGGAACCGTTCGGACTCAAAGGGCTGGACCAACTGATTTGAGCTTGTTTCACCCGAATTAATCGCCGGCCTAGGGGCGTCTTCCCGTGACACTGGCTATACGCCGTTTCGGTGAACGAGTTCATTGCCTGCGGGCTGGGTGTTTGGCTCGATTTGCGTTGGCTTTGCCGGTGAATTTCGCGCGAAAAGCTCAGGGTCAGACCCTAGCTTCGGCTTTCGCTTCAACCGTATAATCCGAGTCCCGCCGAGGAGGATGTTCCAAGAGTTGGTGGTCCCGTGCGAATAAGCTCAGGACTATCTGAAGTTGTTCACTTGAGTGCAAAATTCTGACGCCCCGTTGGTCAGGACAGCAAATAAAGTTTGTCTCACAAGATTTAAACAAGGAGTCGCGTGTGTTGCGGTCGAATCGTTGGTGCCTAGTGTTTTTGTCCCTGCTGGGATTGGTCGCGCTCAACGCTGGTTCAGCGAACGCGCAGTCACAAAGCCTCCGCTGGAATCTCCAAAAGGGGCAAGCTCTCAAGTTGAATATGAAGCAGGACATGGACCAGAAGATGGAGATCCCCGGTCTCGGTCCTCAAGAAATTCCGATGAAGCAGGAAGTCGACATGACTTGGTCCGTCGTCGATGCGGACTCAGAGACCTTCACTATTGAGATGGTCCTCTCCCGCATGCAGATGTCGGTCAAGTCGCCTTTCATGAGCATCGACTTCGACTCGGACGATCCTACCTCGAACCCTCAAATGAACGAATCGGTTTCCAAGGTTTTGGGCAAGAAGATTGTTCAAAAGATGAGCCGCCGCGGCGAAGTGCTCGACATCAAGTTGCCGCCGGAAATGGAGAATGACTCAGCCGGCGGCGGTCCCGGCACGGGCGACATGATCAAGCAGATGAACCAACAATCGGCCTTGGTTTTCCCTGAAGGTCCGCTCTCCGTTGGCAAGTCTTGGGACAGCACGATGGACATCGACATGAACGGCATGAAGATGAAGAACAAGATTACTTACCGTTACGAAGGAACCGAAAAGGTCGACGGCAAGGACTTGCACAAGTTCAACATCTCCAACAACATGACCATCGAAGGCGGTCCCCAAGGAATCGAAGTCGAAGTCAAGGAACAAAAGAACGAAGGTACCTTGTACTTTGACGCCGACGCTGGCCGAATCGTTTCGACCAAGCAGAAGCAAAACATGTCCCTCGAACTGAACGCTCAGGGCCAAGCGATCTCCCAGACCATCGAAGGTGACGTCGTCCTGACCGTCACCCCAATCGACAAGTAGTCCTCAAATCGCTCGACCATCGAGCATTTTTTGAACTCACACAGAGAGCCATCCCAAAGCGGGTTGGCTCTTTTTTTGCGCTGGGGCTTTTTTGAAAGGGAGAAGAAGGGCATCTCACGGAGGCGCGGCGGAAGAAGGGCTGAGGGGGATCTGAATCAGATGTAGGGTGGGTCGCAATCGCGCGTGTTAGCTCGCTTGTGAAAGTTGCCCAATCGCGATGCGCACCCACCATTGCAGCTTATTCAGTTACGCATTTCTCGGCGCGGGTCTCCCGACCCCCAGCGCTCGGCGTGGGTCTCC
>JBJTQD010000358.1:0-4494 GCA_046075445.1 Planctomycetota bacterium | reverse complement strand
GATTGCAAACGTCGAACCGCTATGGGCAATCTGATCGCCAATCTGCTCGCCGCTCAATTGCGTATGCAGCGGAACGGAAACGGCGCCGATGGCTTGTAAGGCCAAATCGCTAAGGAGCCACTCGTAACTGTTATCGGCCAGCAAGGCAACGCGATCGCCCCGCTGAATCCCTGCAGACTGAAAACCGCGTCCGACTTGAGCCACATCGATTGCCACCTCCAGCCAACTCTTGCCCCGCCATTCCCTACCGTCCCAGTAATGAAATGCAGTCCGGTCTGATCGGGTAGCGACTTGATGCAGCAGCAAATCGACGACTGTCTCCTTGTGCGATCCGCGATTCATTTCGATTGCTCAGACAGTGGTGTAGAAAGGACCTTTGCCGGCCAGCCAATCGCTGAGCGAGCGCGGCAAGTCGACGTCCGGATGCAGTCCGGCTGCCCATTTGAGCGGCGCAGCGATCGACGCGGGGCCGGCGCGGTCAGCCCAGAAGAGAATGCCACCGACATGGACCGGAAAGGAAAGCCCTTGGATCACACAGAGATCAACGTCCTTCGGGTCGCAAACCGTTCCTTGGTCCAGCACCGCCGTCGCCGCGATCAGGGCGTTGGCCATTACCCTTGCAGCCAATTCCTCTGAAGTCAGCTTCTGCTCCGCTGGCTGGCGGTATCGATCGAGCACCTCTTCGGCAGCCGGGTCGGGTAGCGGTTCGCCTGACTCAGACTCGTAGCGGTAAAAGCCAAGTCCATTTTTTCTCCCCTGTCGTCCCGCTCGAATCAGCTTGACCAGGGCCGGCAGACGCGATACCTGGGGTACTCCGGCGGCTAAAAGCGATTGACCCGCCAGTGTGGTTGTCTCCAGTCCGATGATGTCTATCATCTCAAACGGTCCAGCTTGAAACCCGAACTCCTTCACCGCGCGATCGATTTCCTGAATGGAAGTTCCTTCTACGGCCAGCTGCAGTGCCGCTTCAAGAAACGCTGAGAGTACGCGATTAACAACAAAACCTGGAGCATCGCGCACAACGACGGGTGTCTTCCCAAGCGACCGGACCCACTGCACGGCAGCATTCACGGTCTCTTCGGACGTCTGATTCCCGCGGATGATTTCGACCAACTGCATTAAGGTCGGATGGCAGAAATGGATTCCGCAAAACCTAGCTGGATTGGGGACCGCTGAATCAAGCTCCGCCAGTGCAATTGTGGATGTGTTCGTAGCGATGATTGCATCGGGAGAAATCAGTCCCGCGATCTCGCTTAAAACGGCTCGCTTCGTCTCGGCTCGTTCAATCACCGCCTCGATCACCAGCCGGCACTCTTTCAACTCGTCCAGTTGTTCCGCGACTTCGATCTGAAGTCCTTTGGTACTGGCCAGTTCGCGCAACGCTTGGGCCGAGTTTGCCGCCGCATCGTAACCGATGGAGGCTTTACTTTTCGGGCTCGCCGCTTGCAAAATGGCTCGTCCCATCACACCCAGACCGACCACTCCCAATTGCTGCGGTAATTCCCCTGCCGCTGCGGGCTGTACGCAGCCCGGTCGTTTGCGATTGTGTTCACCGAGAAAATAGTTGTTTAGCAGACCGTAACTGGCGGGACTGCCGTAAACCTTTGTCATCGCGCGGGCCTCGCTCCGGCAACCCTCTGCGAAAGGCTGCGTGCAGCTAGCCAGCATATGCTCCGCCACGACTGTCGGAGCATAAGGATGAATCGAGCCTTGCTGTTTTTGGATGCGGGCGCGAAATGCGGTTTCTAAGCGGGAGGCTTCGTTCGAGGAAAGCACCAGAGGTTGGAGATCACGATTCCGTTTCTCCAAATGCGATTGGCTGGCGATCGCCGCTTCGATTTGCGCGAGCGCTGCCGGTAACAGATTGTCAGCGGGCGCGACACTGGAGATTAGTCCAAGTTTTAGCGCCTCGGCGACGCTCACATTCCGGCCGCTGGTGACCATCTCGAGAGCCATTTCGATCCCGACTAGCCGCGGAAGCCGAACGGTTCCTGCCCAACCCGGAACGAGTCCCAGTTTGACTTCGGGCAGTCCGAAAAACGTTTTCGGATCATCGGCGGCGATTTGAAAATCGCATCCTAGAGCAAGTTCCCACCCGCCGCCGACGCAGGCACCGCGAATGGCCGCAACGCTCACGTACTGACGCTCTCGGAATCGGTTGTAGAGTTTCTGACCGTGGAAACAAAATTCTTCGATCCGCTCGTCGGGCCAATCGAGCGTTCGCGTGATGTTGACGAGGTCAGCACCGGCAACAAAAATTCGCGGCTTAGCCGAAGTCAGCACCACGCCCCGCAGCGCCGGTAGTTGGTCAATGAAATCGAGACCTGCTTCCAAATCCCGATGCAAACCCGAAGTCAGCACGTTGGCTGACTTGGCCGGGTCATCCAAAACCATGGCTACGCAACCAGGCGCGACGTCTTCGATTTTCAAATGGGACAAGCTGAGGAGTGTCGTCATGCGTTAACTCGACTGGGAAGTACGGCCTTCTCGAAATGGTAAAGGGCTCTCGGAGCGCGAGGCCGGAGGTGAGCTTTCGTGGGTCTCGAGTGCCAAGCTGACCAAGCGGCGCGATTCTGCTAGTTTAATGTTCTTTCAATCAGCACTGCAGGCGGGGGAGCACCTGTCTGAGCACACCCGGAATTGTGGAATACGAAATGTCTCAACTGAAGTCTGGTTTCTTGCTTTGGATTCTTCTCACGGCTTGCCTTTGCTTGCCTATCGGCTGCGACCGCTCTGCAACTGACGGTGGTAAGCAGGGTGCGGGGCAGGCTAAGTCCTCCAGTCCGGCCCCGACTTCACCGCAAGTTACCGCGGCCGAGCCACCAGCGGCGAAAATCGAAGTTGAAGTGGAAATTGACTTTAAGAATTCAACACCAGCCATTAACGGCAAAGTCACACTCGAAAAGGACCAGACAGCCTTTGCGGCCCTCGAGAATTTTGCTCGTCAGAAAGAGCTGAAAGTCGACTTCAAAGGTCAAGGAGAAACTTTGTTTGTTATGGGGATCGGTGAGGTTGCCAATCAGGGAGCCGATGGAATCAACTGGACTTATCGGGTCAATGGAGAATTGGGCGATCGCAGCTCGGGGATTTTTTCGCTGAAGCCGGGTGATAAAGTGTTATGGATTTTTGGAAAATACCCATGAGCTGAACGAGTTGCCCCGAATTCGACGAGCTTTAGGCTCTCTTTTGGCCGTTGGATTCGAAGGGCAGCGGGTTAGAATATAGCCTGTTCCGGAGCGGTCGATTTATGGCCGCATTTCAAATCAATTTATTGCGAGTCGGTTTCCCTCATGCCGTTTTCTCTTTTGAATCGTCTGGCTGAATCTTGCCGACGAGTGATTTCGAAATTCACACTGAGCGGAACCGTCGTTTGGTCTCTGCTTTTGGTCGCCGCGCTCATCGCTTGGGGCGTCGCCGGTAGGCTCTGGATTGATACGCCGAACTTTAAGTCGATTGGAGCGGCCGCTCTGATCGCCGGATTTTTGCTGCGAGACGTCCGCTGGGCGATCGCCGTGCCTCTGCTGACTCTGGCGATTTCAAATCTTTGGCTCGGTGGTTACCCGCTCGGCGTCGCGTTCGCTGTTTATGGCTCAACCGTCATCTATTCGCTGCTTGGAGTTTGGGCAGGCGGTCGACCGGCAAACTCGGCGATCTCCGGATTGCTTCAAACGCTGGGATTGACTGTCGTAGGAAGCATGCAATTCTTCCTGCTGACTAATTTCGCGGTTTGGTTCTGGTCAGGTTGGTATGGGCCGAGTCTCTCCGAAGGGGTTCAGTGTTTCGTCGCTGCGATTCCGTTTTACAAATGGACTTTGCTCGGTGATTTGCTCTTCTTTGCCCTGCCGATGAGTTGCTGGTTCGCGTTCGTTCGTCCAGCGCTGCAGTCGTATTCGTTAAGTCAGCCGTCATTCGGCTGGCTGATTTCGGTTCTTTCGGAAAAGTCCCGACGAGGCTAGAGGTAGCGACTGACCGCGACGTGAGCGTTCATTCGCTGGTCAGCTTATTCGCAAGGCACGCAGGCGGAATATGTACGCTTTTGCCGCGACTATCTTTCTCAGTGCCTACCTGCTGTTTTTCGTCCAGCCGATGATCGCCCGCTTCATACTCCCTTGGTTTGGCGGAGTGCCGGCGGTTTGGACGACCTGCATGCTTTTTTTTCAGCTCACGCTGCTGGGCGGTTACTTCTATGCCGATTGGCTGAATCGTCGCTTTGATTTGCGATGGCAAGTCCTGATTCATTCGTCGGTGGATCTCCGTGGTTATTCAATTAAATGTCAAAACTAAGTAAGCCCAGGAGCAGGTGCCTAGATGGAGTCAAACAATAAAAAAAAACAGAGGTCGATTTTTTGTGACGACTTCTCAAGAGCTGTGGGTATTCAAATGATGTTTATTAACTTATTGATAAGAGACGTGCATAAATTTCTACAAATAAAATTTTCGATTTTCTGCTCACGAAAATGTTCAGAACCCCATTATGATTTAGATAAAAATGGC
>JBJTQD010000357.1:0-11191 GCA_046075445.1 Planctomycetota bacterium | reverse complement strand
CTTCTTCCTCCTAAAGTTTTAACCGCCGGATTTCAGTCCAGTTCAATCTGATTTCCATTCCGTCGGAACTCTTGAGGACGACCGCGTCAGAGTTGATTGATTCGAGCTGGAATTCTGCGCCGGGGCCGAAGGAGAGTTGTTCACCGTTTTTGAGGCTGACGAAGCCAAGCTTGGGGTTGGAGGCCGGTGGGGGTGCGAACCAGATGGAGGGGATTTGGGTTTCTTTCGGATCGACCCAGTCCAGTTTGGAAAACTGCGGCGCTGGATTTTCGTCTGGGATTTCGCCTTGGCTGTTTTGGGGCAGCTTGATCGGTTGCAACAGTGTTTGCGGGTTCCCGGCTTCCCAGGAGTAAGCGTCATCGGACAGGTCTAGGTTGTCGCAGACGATCCGGCTGGTTGGAAAAACGAGTGCGGTGCGATTCTGATCGTTGTCCCCGCTTAGTGGATAACGAAGGTAATCGCGGTGGCTCCAGAGGGCGACGATCCGTTCGCGTTGCAGGGGCCGATTGTCCAGTCGATTCACTTCGAACTCTTTTCCGACTTGGACCTCAACCACGCTGCGATCGCTGAGGAGCGCGAACCAGCGATTAGACTTGGGGTCGGGTTTGATTGGTCCAGAGTCAGGAAAGACGATCGACTCGATTTCAGTCGCATTGAGATCGATGCTCAGTCCCAGAGCGGGGTAGTTCAGCTTCGCCTTTCCGTCAGCGGCAAACTCGAGGCTACCGCCGGCCAGCAGGTCGCCGTTCTTCAGCGTGGTGAGCATTTCAGCTGCGGCGCGGCTAGGAATGATCCGTTCGGGCGTAGAGATCTTCAGGCCGTCGATCAGATAGGTTTCATCGACTTTGCGCTGGACTTGGAGCAGGTACGGATTGGAGAGAACCCTGACTAAGGCAATCGGCTCTGCAGCTTGCAAACCGAAATAGGCGAACTTTGGTTCGTTGGCTTCGACTTGGGCGACGATTTGATTGTCGCTGTTGAAGGCTTGCAGAATGATATCGCGGGGGAAGTCGATCGTGCTGGCGACGAGTCCGAGTTGTCGCACGCCGCTGGTCAGTCCTCCCAGCCCGGGTTGGCAAAACTCCATCCGGGTCGTTCCGCGGAAGATGGAGACCGTTTCGGGATTGCGGCGATCGAAGACGCAGATGCCGCGCACGCCGACGCCAAATTTATCGGACTCTAGCGGAATGGTTCGAATCCCGATGTTGCCGGGGATCTCGGTCGAGAAACGAATTCCCTGAAAGACATACTGCTCGTTGACGTTGGTTGCGTTTTCGCGGTCTTGTCCAACGAAGTCGCGATCGAAGTCAATGTCGGTCAAACCCTGCGGAGCCGATTCCCAAGGGACGAGTTGACTGGTTGTGGTAGTCGAAGAGGGCTGAGCCGATGCGACTGGGCGAAAGCTCAGGGCGTTGAATTCACCGCGTGCGAGGTTGAGTACTTTGTCGCGGAAGCGAACGGAGAGTTGCAGGTCACCGGCGTCTCCGCGGAGGACTTGGCCGCTGGTCAGTCGCAGCCAATCGAATTGATCAGGGTTGACGGGTTTGGGAGTGCGGCCGGAGAGGATACGTTTGGCTCGATAGGAAACTTCAGCCGAGGGGCTTTCGGTGGCCGTGTTCAAGAGCGCGGCGACTTGGTCGCTGGGAAGTTGTTTCAGTTCGGTCTCGGCCGCCTCGCGTTTGCGATAGTCAGGATCGCCCAGCTGCTCGACCAGCCCCTTAATGGTGTTGACTACTTGGGTGCGGGCTTGAGGCGCGGTGACGAGGAGTTCGATTTCGTTGAGGGGGATGGTCCGAAATTCGGCGGCTGCTCCCGGCACGAGATCGCGCCAGCTGATCTGAGGTGTGAGGACTTCGACTTGGATCGTCGACCCGTTTGCCGAGCTGAGCATCGCTTTGCGAGGTTCTTGTCCCTGTGCGTCCGGTGCGAGGGAGCCCAGTATCCAAACCAGTAGCAGCAGAGCGAAGACGGACTTGGCAGCGTGGCAACAGGTATGAAGTTGCATTGGAATCATTCGCGCGTAAGGGAGTGACAGGATTGCGTCAGTTTACCGGAATCAGCACAAAACTGCAGGCCGACCATTGTGCAAACAACCGCGACTTGGGGTTCCGCGCTCGACAAGCAAGACGTTTCTTACTTTGCAGAGCGAAGTTGATTCACATTGATGTACTGGTATGAGCCCCCGGTTTTTGAGGCGAGCTTGCGCATAAAGGAGTTCGAAGGGGGCTCGGCGCTGAGCCCGAACTGGACGCAGTGCACGGCGGCGCGGCCTTTGGTGACGCGGTATATCTGTTCGATCTGGCCGTCGTGCAGTTCCGGTGTGTCGCCGTCGGTCAGGAGAATGATTGCGTCCGCCTGCAGGTCGAGTGCCCGGTAGAGTCCCGCTTCGTGGTCGGTACTGCCGTAGGGAGCGAGTTGCTGGATGAACTTCTCAACCTCGGCTTTGTTCTGTTCGCTCGCCTTGAGCATTCCGGCATCTTGCAGCGTGATCGTTTGCTGGTGGTAGGCGACGATTTGGAATTCGTTTTCGGGAGCGAGTGGGGTGAGGGCGCCGAGTAGTTCTTGCTGAGCCCTCGAGAGGACATCGAGGCCGCCCGCTCCCATGCTTTTGGAGCGGTCGAGCACAAACACAAATCGTCGGCCTTGAATGGGCGCCGAGCCGAAGATGGCTGTGGTCGCGAGAGGAGCGGGTTGGGGTCGGTTGGCGAGTTCTCGCTGCTCCTCGGCGATTGCCGCGAGGGTTTCGGGCGAGAGTTCGCTTCCTGGGGCTGCGCCGGTAACTCCCTCAGTCATTGCCGCCGCACTGTCGGCCAGGCCGGGCAAGTCGGGGCTGACTTCGAGTTTTCTTTCAGCGGCAGAAGTTGGTTCGCTAGGGAGGTTTGGCCGCTCTTCAGGAAGGCTGTTTGCGGGAGAGGTTTCCGAGTTTGGATTCGGCGTGACAGGCTGCTCGAGATAGGAAGTATCATCCGAATCTTGCGTCGGTGTTTCCGCGAGTACCAGCGAAACGCGACGAGGCCCCTCTTCTAGCGGTTGTCCTGCTGGGGCGAACCGAAGCAGGAGCAACAGGAGCACAAAAAACGCCAGATGAATCGAAAAGCTGAGACTCGCGGCTTGCCAAGGCCGGCGCAAAGCGGGTGCGGTCGATGTGTTTTGCGAAAAAGTTTCGGGCATGAGCCAATTATTTTCCGGAATTTGGTCGGGGCAAAGCGACGATCGGGAGGAGTTCGCAATTTTGGTTTATTTAGTGAGTCGCTTTTCTGGTCGGCGCACCGAGTGTTAGGTGGGGATTTTTCCACGGATTAGTGGCTAAAGCGGTCTCCCTTCGCTTAGAATTGAGTCTGTCCAGAAAGAGTGATGATGGCCTGCCAACTGGATGTTCGGCTGGTGGGCCATTTCAGGAATAGAGGAAAGAAGTCCGTTCAATGAATCGACCCGAAACAGGCAGGAATCAGGAATTGGAGAAGAATGACATTCAGGCGATGGAAAAGCTGAGCGCCGCCTACAGTTCGATTCGCGGGGAATTGGGCAAAATCATCGTCGGTCAGCAAGCCGTCGTCGAGCAATTGATGATTGCCATCTTTGCCCAGGGGCACGTTCTGCTCGAAGGTGTCCCCGGTTTGGCCAAGACCTTGATGGTCAGCACCCTCGCCCGGACCCTGAACCTCTCCTTCAACCGGATTCAGTTTACCCCCGACTTGATGCCCAGCGATATCGTCGGCACTGTGGTGATTCAGGAAGATAAGGCTTCGGGAACGCGTCAGTTCCGTTTCCTCAAAGGTCCGATTTTTGCCAACATCATTCTGGCGGACGAAATCAACCGAACGCCGCCGAAGACTCAGGCCGCTCTGCTCGAGGCGATGCAGGAGAAGCAAGTCACGATTGGCGGTGTTCGGAACACCCTGCCGGCACCGTTTTTCGTGTTGGCGACTCAAAACCCGATCGAGCAGGAAGGTACCTACTCCCTACCGGAAGCCCAGCAAGATCGCTTTATGTTCAAGGTCTTCGTCAAGTATCCAAGTTACGACGAAGAGTATTTGATTGCCGCTTCGACCACCTCGCAGCATACGGCTGAA
The DNA here is from genome assembly GCA_046075445.1 of Planctomycetota bacterium. GTDB lineage: Bacteria > Planctomycetota > Planctomycetia > Pirellulales > Pirellulaceae > BJ22. The sequence goes on along the minus strand of JBJTQD010000357.1, from coordinate 7,118 downwards.
ATCAAGCCCGTGCTGAACGATGCTGACATCCTTGCCCTGCAGCATTTGGTCCGCCGCGTCCCGGTTGCGCCGCATGTGATTCACTACGCGCTGCGATTGGTCCGAGCGACTCGCGTGTTGGAAAACGATGCGCCGGCTTTTGTTAAGGAATCGGTCAGCTGGGGGGCCGGGCCTCGTGGTGTGCAGTACCTGTTGCTCGGCGGCAAGGCTCGAGCGGTGCTCGAAGGTCGCGGCTACGTCACGACGGATGATATTCGAGCCGTCGCTCGTCCCGTGCTCCGTCACCGTGTGATCACCAACTTCAATGCCGAATCTCAGGGCATCACATCGGATGTCATCATCGATCGCTTGATGGCGGAATTGCCTGAACGAAGCAATGACGATCAAATTGTGCCGGAATTGGCTCAGTCTTTTGCGGGAGTCTAGTCGGGCCGGAAAGCAAACTCGCACTGGCGAACGGCGAATGGGCTGCGGCCCTCGAGTCCTTGCCGGTAGCTTGAGTGCGTGCCGCGTTTGCTCGGCGAATTCGAGCCGAATTTTGTTTTACGCCCCTGAGGCCTGCAACTGATGTCGACGACTGATTCCCAAGATAGCAAATACCTCGACGCCGCGACGCTCGACAAGATCAAGCGTCTGGACGTTCGCGCTCGGCTGGTGGTTGAAGGTTACATAACGGGCGGGCATCGCAGTCCCTATCACGGGTTTGCGGTCGAGTTTGCGGCCCACCGCGAATACACTCCGGGCGACGACTTGCGGCACATCGATTGGAAGGTCTGGTCGAAGACCGATCGGCTGTATATCAAAGAGTTTGAGGAAGAGACCAACCTCAAGTGCCATCTTCTGCTCGACCGTTCCAAGAGCATGCTCTACGGCGGTTCGGCAGTCAGCAGCGGCGACGGCAAGTGGAGCAAGTTCGATTACGCCGCGACCGCGACAGCCAGTTTGGCTTACCTGATGCAGCAGCAACAGGACGCGGTGGGTTTGGTTACCTTTAGCAACCAGATCGACAGACTGCTCAAGCCAAGCACGCATCCCTCGCACCTCAAGCTCGTGTTCCACGAACTGGAGCAGACTCGCTGCGACAAGCGGACCGAAGTCTCGGACGCTTTTCTTGGACTCGCCGCGCAGCTTCGTCAGCGGGGCATGGTGATTTTGCTTTCTGACCTGCTCTTGCCGTTGCCGGACCTGGCCCAGAGCTTGAGGCAGTTCCGGCTGAGGAAGCACGAGGTGATCGTGTTCCATGTGATGCATTCGGATGAGCTGACCTTCCCGTTTGATGAAAACACACTGTTTCGCGGCTATGAGGTCGACGCCCAGTTGCTGGCTGAGCCGCGGGCTTTGCGAAAGAGTTATCTCGAGGCTCTGGAGCGGCACAACAGCGAGGTCAGAAAGCTCTGTGCGGGAGCCGGTATCGATTACGTCTTGCTGGACACTTCAAAACCGCTGGACGTCGCGCTCTCCAGTTATCTCAGTTTCCGTCTCCGTTCACGACGGCGACTGACCGGTCGAATTTAGGGAGGGCTTCGATTGTTTGCTTGGATGTTGAACCCGTTGATGCTCGGCTTGGGTGGCTTGGCCGTCGGCGTCCCGATTCTGATTCACTTGTTGAACAAGCGACGCTATCGGATCGTCGATTGGGCGGCGATGGATTTTCTGCTCGAAGCAGACAAGAAGAATCGCAAGCGAGTGCAGCTGGAGAATTTTCTGATTCTCGCGCTCCGCTGCTTGGCCATGCTTCTGCTCGGACTGCTGCTTGCGCGTCCTTTCCTTCCCTCGGCAGTCACTTCGATCCTCGGTCAAAAAGAGCAATTCGAGCGGGTCGTGCTCGTCGATGATTCGCTCAGCCAACGAGTCTTGGTCGATAACGTTCCCGCTTTGGATAACGCCAAAAATAAACTGAAAGAACTGCTGACCGACCTGGCTCAAAGCGATTCCAGCGATGACTGGGTGACGGTATTTCTTACCAGCAATACAGAACAGCCGATTCTCGCGAACGAACCTGTCACACGCGGGACGCTGCCGACGCTAATTGATGCGGTCGATGGGATTGACGGAGCGGATGGAGCAGCCGACTACGGACTCTCGCTCACACAGGTCAAGCAATATGTCGCCGGCCAGAGAGACAGCATCAGCCGAATCGTCTACTTGCTGACGGACCTTCGCCAGCGCGATTGGTTGCCTGAGGCGGGTCAGTCCGCGGAGACGGCGCCGAATCGTTTGGTGCAGGACTTGGGTAAAGAAGCCACTCAGGGCTTTGTCGTCGATGTGGGGAGCACCAGCGACCAGAACATTGGCGTGACGGATGTCCGCAGCCAAGACTTGTTGGTCGCTAACCGCATTGTGCGTTTTGAAGTCGACTTGGCGAGTTATGCGAGGGAGCCGATTAGCAACCTGCGGGTCAGTCTGCAAATCGACGAACAGCCACCCATCATCGAAACGCTTGACCAGTTGCCCGCGGGCGGTAAAGAGACCGTGACGTTTCGCTACCTCTTCCAGCCCATTGCTGGAGCGCGAACGGGAGTCGATGAGAGCGTCGCGAGCGGCTGGCAAAATCATCGCATCCGAGTCGAACTCGATCGCGAGTCGCTCTCTGGTCCGCAGTCGCAGTTGAACCAGTTGCTGGACGATGACAGCCGCTTCTTCGGCGCTCGGATTCTGAATGGGATTCCGGTGCTCTTGGTGGATGGCGACCCCTCAGCCGATTCGCAGCGGAGTGAGACGCACTACTTGCGCTATCTCGATATCTTCGGGACCGGCTTGAGGACTCGAGTCGTGACGGTTGCCGACCTCGAGACGATCCCGCTGGCCGATTACAAAGTGATTTTCCTCTGCAATCTCGATGAGATTTCCTCGGACCGAGTGAAGGTGCTCGAGCAATGGGCTCGCGATGGTGGGTCTGTAGTCTTCATGCCGGGCAATCAGGTGCGCGCGGAGGCGTTTAATGCGACGTTCTATCGCGAGGGGCAGGGCCTTTCGCCGCTGCAACTCGATGCGATTGCCGGCGACCCGACAATGAGCAGTTGGGTCAACTTTGAAATTGACCCACAGGTCCACCCAGCTCTGAAAACAGTTGTGGAAAGCGATGCGGCCAGCTTGGGGAAAGTCGATGTTTTTAGTTGGTGGACTTCGCGGCTGAGCGAGACGCTGAAGAACGAAGTGGTCGTGCCGCTGCGTCTGAGTGACGAGAATCGCTCCCCCGCACTCGTCGAACGGGCTTGGGGCAAGGGAAAAGTCGTTTGCTTCGCGATTCCGGCTGATGGCGATTGGTCGGTCTTTCCGGGGATGGACGCAGTCTTCGTACCGGTGATGCTCGACTTGGTTGACTATCTGATTGGCAGCGGAAGCCAGGAGTCGTCGCTGGCGATTGGCGGCAAGATTAAATGGCCGGTCGACTTATCGGCTTTTCAGAATCGCGTGACGCTGCGCGACCCATCGAATGAGAAGATTGAAGTGCTCGCTAGACCACTGGACGATTCACCAGAGGCAGTCAAAAGTGTGATTTATGAGGCGGAGTTCCCTAGCTTGGAGCGACGCGGCTTTTATGAGTTGGGCTTGAGCCGGAACTCGGGCGAGGCAGAGAGCGTCTTGTTTGCAGCCAACGTGCCGGCAGATGAGGGGCGGCTGGAGCGTCTGAGTGCGGCGGATTTGGAGACCGACTTCTGGGGCGAAAAATTCAAGCTGCTGCCGCTGTCGAGCCTGGTTTCGCAACGGGCCGAAGGGCGTTCGGCTGAGATGTGGCCCCAGGTGATTTGGCTGTTGCTGATTGTTCTGGGAACTGAGCAGTTTCTCGCGTGGTGGTTCGGAAAGAGGCGTTAGTCATGAATCGCTGCCATTTTTTTGCACTGTTGGCCGGATGGTTGATCGCCGTATCGCCCGTCTGCAGCGAGGGTGTGTATGCGCAAGGGCGGGGGATTCGCGCCCCGATCGCACCTGCGGGTGATTTGATCAACGATACCGAAAAGGAAGAGAAGGAAGACAATCCAACCGGCAGCGCGACGCTGAAGACCGACCCCGACCTCGAATCGATTCTCAAGAAGGCCGAGCGCTACCAGCAAGACGGCAACTTCTCAGTCGCCTGTCGGCTCTGGCAAGCGGTCCTTGAGCGGAGCGGCGATACGCTTTATTCGAACGATAACCGCACTTATTACTCCATGGTCGAGCAAGTCGAGAAGACGCTTGCTGGCCTTCCTCCAGAAGGGCTGCAAGTTTATCGAATCACGGCGGATGCAGCCGCCAAACAGCTGCTGGCTCAGGCCGCTGGCCCTAATGACCCGCAGGCTTTGAGCGAGGTGGTCCGGAAGTACTTCGTCAGCAGTGTCGGCGACGAGGCGGCCTTTAATTTGGCTTGCCAAGCACTCGATCGGTTTGACTTTGTTGGCGCGCTGCGTTTGCTGAAGAAAATCCAGAATCAACATCCGGATAGTTCCTTGCCGAAATTGGATGTAACCAGCCGCATCGCGCTCTGCCAAGTGCTCATGGGGGATCTGTCCGGTGCAAAGGATACGCTGACCGGAACAAATTACGACGAGGCGAATACCGACCAGCGGATTCAGGCCGTCCGCGAGTTGGTCGCGCAAGCCCGCAATGGTGAGGTGGCAGGCTTTGAAACAGTCCAGGCAGCAAGCTTCAAGAATTACAAACTCTCCCCTGCCCTGCCCGCTGAATTTGTCGGCAAGGATTTGACAGCGATTTGGCAAAGCTATCTCGAGCCGAACGATTTGTACAACGCCGGCGACCGGACCGATCGGGTTTTGCGGGAGGTCTCCACCGAAGCGATGGAGGAGACGGTCAATTCCCAAGAACGTTCACAAATCGAAAAGTGGCAGGAGAACGCCTGGCGACCTACCGCACAGTTATTGGTCGCTGATGGAAAAGTCTTTTTCCGCTCTCCGATCGACGTTTCGGCTTGGGACCTCAAGTTGGAAGAGCAATCTGCTTGGCGCACCCTCTGGATGAACTCTTACGAGCCAGACGACGCGACGCGAATGGGCCAGATGATCCGGATGAATTACGGAGGGAGAGCCGGAGGGCGGTCGCGCAAGCCCGATACGATCGGGCAGACGCTTGCCTTTGGTGACCGGGTCCATTCGCAAATGTCGATCAATGGAAATGTGCTCTGCGCGATCGAAGGCCAGCATCCGGATACGGTCAGCCATCGGATGGGCAAGAACCAGGGGATTCCATGGAATTCGACTTTCCGACGCACTCGGAACAACTTTCTTTGCGCATATGAAGTGGGAACAGGGCGGCTTCTTTGGACGCTACCGACCGCGGCTGTTTCGGGTTCAGCACCACAGCCGGCGCCAACTCAGCCAGCCGATGGCCAAGCGGGCAACAAGGAACCGGAGTTTATCCAGAACGGCGGCTTCATGGGCGCGCCCGTGCAGTTCGCTAATGCCTTGCTTGTTCCCGTAAATCAGGGCGGTGCGATTCATATCTACGCGCTCGATGTCAATCGCAAGGGCCGAACCCTCTGGAAGACGTTTCTCTGTGATGAGCCGGACACAGGCGCCGAACCTTGGGCTCCGATTCAGTTGTCGCTCGATGGAAGCGACTTGTTTGCCGCAACCGGGATGGGCGTTGTGTTTGTGCTTGACCCAGCGACCGGGACGATTCGCTTTGCCCAGCGTTACGAACGGGCCGGAACTCGGAACGATACTTTTCGGAATATTGGCTATCAGATCAATCGGATGGATTTCAATGGCTGGAGCGAGGACGTGATCGTCCCCTACGGCCGCCAGATGATTTGCTTTGCCTCGGATGCCAATCGGATTTTCGCGGTCGACCGAAATTCAGGAAATCTGATTTGGGAAACCGACATGAATCCGCTGGGGCAAAAGCTCGACTACATCATCGGGATTGCCAACGACCGACTCTACGCGGCGGGACGGCAGACGATTATTGCATTCGACCTCAAAGGCGAAGGGCGGATGCTGTGGGGCGGGGATGACCTGTTTGAAGGCGCAATCTCTGGCGGCCGCGGAGTGTTGACCGCAGATGCGATCTACGTGCCCGTAAACGATACGGTCTGGAAGTTTGGGCTGGAGGGAAAAGGCGGCCGAGCAGATCGCCAAGCGAAAGTCCACGTCTCTCTCCCCGCAGGTGCGCCGCTAGGCAATCTGATTTCAGACGGCACGCGACTCTGGGCTCATCAAGGCACGCGGCTCGTCGCGCTGGGGCCAATCGCGGGAGAAGAAAAGCAGGAAGCACCTGCGGCTGACGGCCGGTAAATTTACCCGAGTGGCGAAGAAGGGTAAATGCAGAGGTCGCAGAGGACGCCGGGGAGGTAAGGGCACAGTAGAAGCTTTAGCGTTTCGATCGCGGATAAGATCGTAGAGCGATGGTCCTCAATCGCTTGGCTGTGAGGAACATCGCTTTTCTTAGCTGCCGAACAGTTGGGGATAACTTTTCTACGATCAGCTCAGAAAAAAAACTCGGCCGCTGAGGAGTTGGTTGCTCCTCGCGGCCGAGTCTGTTTTGTTACTGCCCGTTGCACCGGGCTGTGGTTATCTCATCGGTTCGCCCTGCGGCACCAGATGGCCCTGCGTTACCAGATGATGATTTCGCCTTGCTGACGGTACTCTTCGCGGCGGTCGTAGCGGAATTCCGGTTGAGCACCCAGCATCAGACCAGCTCCGATTCCGTTGAGGATGTCACCAGCGGCACCGTTCTCGGGCTTGCCCTGCTTCAGGGCACTGCCGATTCCGCCGAGGACTCCACCAACCGCAGCCATACCAGGGTCTTGGAAGCGAACACCCAGTTGCTCCTGAAACCGGCGTTCTTCCTGCATCCGCCATTCAGCTCCGCTCATTGGTCGTCCGCCACCGTGACCCGGAACTCGGCGGCTGACGCCACCTTCGATGACCCGGCCCTCTTCGCGGTAAGTTCCACCGATGGGCATCACTGCCCCGCCGCCACCGTAGCCACCGCCACCGCCACCGCAGTTTGGATTGCGGCAGTTGGGGTTGCCGCAGCCTGAGCTGATAACCACTCCGCCGCCACCGCCGTAACCGCCGTCTTCGTAGTAGTAACCTTGAGCCATTGCCGAGCCGGCGTTCAGCAGTCCGGCCATCATTCCCATTGCCATCAGAGCCAGTTTCGTAGTCTTCATGATTCAA
>JBJTQD010000356.1:0-4878 GCA_046075445.1 Planctomycetota bacterium | reverse complement strand
GCCAGCTGAACGAATTGACGAAAAATCGGATCGGCTGCGAGTGCGGCTTGATATTTCGCTTCGGACACGACCGCTGGTGTGACTGGGATCCAGCCGCCGGCGATCGCAACCTCTGCGGCGGTTTGGGAATTGCTCAGCCCGATCCAAAACTTGGCGAAGGCGATCGCACCCGGTGAAGTTCGACCGCCGCGTGGAAAAACAAACACGTTTCCGTTGACCCAGCCGCCGGGCTCCTGAGAGTTGTTCGCGAGGACCGAACTCGGCGGTGGCAGGGGAATCACGTCGAACACGGGCGAGCTTAAACCTCGCGCAGCTCGCTGCTTGCGGAAGGCCTGCAGGTCGCGGACTCGCCACTGGCCGTCGAGCGAAAAGACGTAACGACCAACTTGTTGATCGTCGGCTTGAGGGAGCAGCGGAAAGACTTTACCCGGGAGCGATTGGTCGGACTGACGATAAGCGGCGACGTCACCGGCCCCGTAACGACGCGAGTAGTCCTGCAGCCATGCGAGTGACGCGACTGCGGCGGGCGAGTCGAGCTGCGGCCGCTCGGAGGCAAAGTCCCAGACCGATCCGCCAAACAAATTAACAAAGAAAAGTGCGCGGCGCGGCGTGGGAAGAAAAGCAAAACGCGGTTGGCTGAGCCCCAGTTGACGCACGCGCTCATTGAGCTGATCGAGCTCCTCGAGCGTCTTCGGCACGGCCCAGCCTTGTTGCTCGAGAAACGAGCGATTGAAGTTGAGCGCTCGGACATCGAGTCCGTTGCAAATCCCGACGAGCTTGCCTGAGTAACTCGAGAGCTGCCGGGCTGCAGGGAAAAGATGCTCTGAGATCTTCTCGGCCTCCTCCGCACTGACGATTTCATCGACCGAACTGAGCAATCCCAATTCGTACCAATCGGCGACGACTGGGTCATCGATATTGATCAAATCGGGTGGCTCTCCTCCGGCGGCCGAGAGAAACAGTTTGGCTCGCAGATTATTGCCCGGCATGGCGATCTCGCGCACGCGGTACTCCGTTTGAGCCGTATTGAAGCGAGCCACGACGTCGCGGACGACTTCCAAATCCGCGCCGCCCCAAAAATGCCAGAGGACCACTTCGGTTCGGCTGTCGACTTTCGCTTGTTCCACTTTCCCCCCGCGCAACAACCAAACTCCGACGACGAGCAAGCTCAACGCCAGTGTCCAGTTGCGCAGATGGGATGAGAGCGAGTTCATACGTTCGTGCGGTAATGAACCCAAGCCGAGGAGGTGCGGAAGAGAAGCCACGTTGATCCAGCGAGGATGACGAAGAGGCACCAAGCGATCGCCGACGCGTAACCGACTTGCAAATCTTCGAAGGCGGCGAGGAAAAGCTGCAGCGAAACGGTCAGCAGTGAACCGGCGGGTTGCCCAGTCCCTTCGCTGAGTAGGTAAACGCTCGTAAAGGTCTGCACGCCGCGGATGATGCCGACGACAAGCTGAAACAAAATCACCGGCGAGAGCATTGGCAGCGTCACATGGCACCAGCGTCGCCAAGCGTTGGCACCATCGAGCGATGCGGCTTCGTAAAGTGACTTCGGAACGTCTCCCAGTGCGGCGAGGTATATCACGACATAATTGCCCACGCCCCAGAGTGTCATCAGAATCAGACCATCCTTGCTGCCGAATAGCTTTGCGACTTCGGGGGAACCTTGAATGGCCAGCCGCGCAGTCTCGGGGCTGAGGGCCGACCGCGGCTGGGTCAGCCAATTCTGCGGAGGCAAGCCGATCCAGCTGAGCATGCCATTCACCCAACCGTCCGAGGGATTGAGTAGCCAGAGCCAGAGGACGCTGGCCGCGACGACGGGGATCATTGCCGGCAGGTAGATGAGCGAACGGAGCAGGCCGCGACCGGGGAGGTCGTACGAGAGCCACGTGGCGAGGACGACACCGAGCAGAATCGAAAGCGGCACGGAGATTAGAACCGTGTAAATCGTGTTGAAGAGCGCCAAGCCGAAGCCTTGTCCTGTTCGCAATTCGTTCCAGAGCCGCAAGTAATTACTCAGGCCGGCGGGCTGGGGTGGGTTGAGCAGGTCGAAGTGGCAGAAGCTCCAGTAGAGCGAGATGGCGAAGGGCCAGGCGAAGAGCAGGGCAAAGCCGACAAGCCAAGGGCTTGCGAAGGCAAGTCCGGCCAGCGTTTCGCGGTTGAATTTCCCGGTAGAGCTCATCGTTGTTTCTCGAATAACCGGATGCGAAGGATGGCAGCGGGCGAAGATTGATTGACCTGCCCAAGCCTAGTGTCGTTCGCTATTCTGAAGGGCACGTTCATCCGCCTCATTTTGCCTCAAATCGGCCCTGCCGCAAACGAGGGTGAGCTGGTTGAACTCGATTTAACTTGCCATCGAGCGATGCTGTTCGGTGGAATCAACTGACCGCAATGAGTGGAATCCATGCTGCAGGACATACATGCCGAATTGAGCTGGCGAGGGCTGGTGTACCAAACAACCGACGAAGCGGGGCTGGGCAAATGGCTGATCACCCAATCGCGAACGGTTTACGCAGGCTTTGACCCGACGGCCGAATCGTTGCACGTAGGAAGCCTCTTGCCCCTGATGATGCTAAGGCGTTTTCAAAAGGCAGGCCATCGCCCGATTGCGCTCGTTGGAGGTGCGACGGGCATGATTGGCGACCCGAGCGGCAAGAGCGCGGAGCGGAATCTGCTGGACGCAGCGACGCTGGAACGAAACATTGCCGGGATCAAAGAGCAGATGCGGCAACTGCTCGACTTTTCGGCTGGTCCAACCTCGGCGGTGCTCGTCAACAATTACGACTGGGTCGGCAAGTTTTCGTACATCGAGTTCCTTCGCGACGTGGGCAAAAATTTTCCAGTTAACGTGATGCTCGGCAAAGACTCGGTGAAGAGTCGACTCGAGAGCGACGCGGGGATCAGCTACACCGAATTCAGCTACATGCTCCTGCAGGCGTATGACTTTGTGCATCTTCGCCGAGCGCACAACTGTGAACTGCAAATCGGCGGCAGCGATCAGTGGGGTAACATCACAGCCGGGATCGACCTCGCGCGGCGAATGGATGCGGCTCAGGTTTACGGCATCACTTGCCCGCTGCTGACCAAGTCCGATGGCGGCAAGATGGGTAAGACGGAGAGCGGGACCGTTTGGCTGTCGGCCGATCGGACCAGCCCGTATCAGTTTTATCAGTACTGGTTCAACGTCGACGATGCGGATGTGAGTAAGTGCTTGCGGTTTTTGACCGAGTGTCCAAGGGAGGAGATTGAAGCGCTCGACGTGTCGCGGCAAGAGAAACCGCAGGAGCGGGCGAGCCAGAAGCGACTGGCGGTGGCGCTGACGGAACTGCTGCACGGCGAGGAAGGCTTGGCCAAAGCTCAGCGGGCGGCTCAGATTTTGTTTGGAGCCGAAATCACGAGCCTCTCGGATGCCGAGCTGTCGCAGATTTTCGCGGACGTGCCGGGCGTGTCGCTGGAGCGAGCACGACTGGACGCGGGACTGGGGCTGCTCGATGCGCTGGTTGAATCGGGGCTGGTGAAAAGTAAGGGCGAGGCTCGCCGGGCAGTGACCGAGGGTGGGGTGTATGTGAACAATCGCCGCGCCGACGGGGCCGAGTTTGTGCTGACGCGCGAGCAACTGGCGAGTGAATCGACGATCGTACTGCGCCGCGGAAAAAAGAATTACGCGCTCGTACGCTTTGACCGATAACGGGTTCAACTTTTACTTCTGCAGGTAACTTGATGACGAACGCTGTCACTGGATGGAGTTCCGTTGGGCTGTTGGTGATCAGCTTTTTGCTCGTCACGATTCCGCAGGTTGCTGGTCAGGATGCGACTTGCGTGCCCGGCGTGGTGCTGGAGGAATTCCTGTTCGAGGAAGTTCCCTTTCCGAGTTGTCACGCGTCGACAATCTGCGAGACAAAGAATGGATTGATTGCGGCTTGGTTTGGCGGGACTCGCGAAGGAGCGGTCGACGTTGGGATTTGGCTCACTCGACAAGTCGAGGGGAAGTGGACCGCGCCGGTCTTGGTCGCAGATGGGATCCCCGAAGAGGGACCGCGACTTCCTTGCTGGAACCCGGTCTTGTTTCAGATACCACAGGGTGATCTGCTACTTTTCTATAAAGTTGGTCCATCGCCCAGCAGTTGGTGGGGGATGGCGAAGCGGTCGGGCGATGGCGGTGTAAGCTGGAGCGAGGCGGTACAGTTACCGAATGGATATCTTGGCCCGGTCCGCAACAAGCCGCTGTGGATTGACGGCAAAATGCTTTGCGGCAGCAGCACGGAGGACGATTCCTGGCGCGTTCATTTTGAGCGAATCGATCCAGAGTTCAAGGAATGGGCATTCCTCGGGCTGCGACGACAGGAGGGAAGCTTTAATGTGATCCAGCCGACGTTGCTGCGGTATGCCGACGATCGCATTCAGGCCCTCTGTCGGAGTCAGGAAGGCTCGATCATCGAGACTTGGAGTTCCGACCGCGGCGAGACGTGGAGCCAATTGACTCCGCTTGCCTTGCCCAATCCAAACTCAGGGATAGATGGGGTGACCCTGCGCGACGGCCGACAGTTGCTGGTCTACAACCACACGCGAAAAGAGGAAGGAACGCCGCGCGGCCGGGAAATGCTGAATGTTGCCATTTCAAACGATGGTCACGACTGGGCAACCGCTGGAGTGCTCGAGCGCGGAGCGGGTGAGTACTCCTATCCGGCCGTGATCCAAACAAATGATGGAAAGGTTCACGTAACTTATACGCATGAACGAAAACGGATCAAACATGTGGTGATTGATCCGAGGTTGATTGAAGTAACCACTAAGTAACGCTGAGCGGAAAACGGAAGAGGCCCTCTCTCGGAGGCACAGGGGGAAGAGGGAGAAGGTTGTTAGTTGTTAGTTGTT
>JBJTQD010000355.1:0-1663 GCA_046075445.1 Planctomycetota bacterium | reverse complement strand
CTCATTCCTACAGCGTTCACGGAAGTCAGCGCCGAAGCGTCAAACAGAACGAATTGAGGGCGAACAAGGCGGTCAACCCGAGCGGCGGATCGGGCGGTTTCTGAAATAAATGGTTCTTGGCCGCCGCCGGGTTACCTTGGTCGTTATCCCGCCGAAGTGAGCATGCGCAATGAAAACACTAACTGTTATCCTTTCGATCGCCGTCGCGGGATTGCTTGTACTAGTCGTTTACCAACAAGGTTCGATAAACAGGGTTGAGCAAGAATTGCTGATTCAAAAAAGCAATCACCGATCAAATGTTTCAACCGAGCACGCAGCGATCGAACAACCAACGATTGACATTCCTGAACTGGAAAAACGCTTTCGCAAACTAGATAACACGAGCAATCTTGATGACGTGTTTACAATTCTGGGTCTTGATAGTTACCAGTCATTTCTACATAATTCTATGCGTGAAAGTCAGGGAATGATGGCTGTTTCTCGAACTTACAAATTACTCGACAATTGTCAACTCACGACTTGCGTCTTTGAAAACGGTCGCACGGTTTGCAAACTTTCTACCCCGACAAAACCAGACTCCACTGAAATCGAAATCGCTCATCTTCCAGAGAATCACCCACGGCTAAAATACTGGCATGGGATCAGATGATTGCGGGATAACCAAGCGATCAACCGAAGTCGCGGAACCGGGCGGATTCGGAATGGAAAATCAATCGCCGCGACTCGGTTATCGCGGACGTTAGCTGCAAGGTACGTATCGCATGTCGTTCGAAAATCTCCGAGAGATGCTCAGCCACACATCGCCCGGTTTTCGATGCTATTACGCCGGAGATCGCACCGAGCAACTCGGCTTTACTGCACGCGTACGGCATGTCCTCGGAAGACCTGCAACGGATAAGGCACTTGCCCAACTTGATTCTCAATTGGGTGATGCGGGCATCGTGATCCGCGACCTTTACGCGATGCACGACGGAATGATCTTGTACTGCGACACGAAGTCCGACGCCGCCGGATTCGAACTATTCCCGATCACCGATTGGCCGACGCAAACGGCCGAAATGCGAGAATCCATGGAAGCAATGGGCATGGAGGTGGACGAAATGCCCGGCTGGTTTTCGTCTGGGGTTGTTGTGGGCCAAATTCCACACTCTGCAAATTACTTTGTCATCGGAACAACCGATGATGAATCGGGCAAAATCTTCTACATGGATCACGACGACTTCATCAAGGAACCAATTGCAGAAAATGTGGCGTCACTGATTGCTGCTCTTCTCGCAGACCCTGCTCAATTCCTTCATGACCGCGGTTGTTATACTCGCTATTCGGACGGCAAAACGGATCGACAGTGGATACCACAGCAATACTCGAACGAGGCGAGCAGCTAACAAGGCGGTCAACCCGAGCGGCGGATCGGGCGATTTTTTAAATCAAAGGTTCTTGGCCGCCGCCGGGTTACCTTGGTCGTTAGACAACAAAGAAAGGAGAGCATCATGGCATTCGGTTTCCCTGCATATCACACGGAACGATATTCGCCGGGCACCACAAACTCCGCGGATTTACGTATTGCCGTTAGAGAGACCCTTACAGCGCTGTCATGGTCGGTCAGAGAGGAATCGCATTATCAGATTATCGCTTCAACGAGCATAAGCATGCGATCATGGGG
>JBJTQD010000354.1:0-6966 GCA_046075445.1 Planctomycetota bacterium | reverse complement strand
GTTCCAGGCGATAGATGACTCCGCCCTTCATCACAAACCCGACCTTTTCCGTCAGCCGGATATTTTCCAGTGGGTTTCCGGTGACGGCGACGAGGTCGGCATACTTGCCAGCTTCTACGCTGCCGAGATCTTTTTCAGCCCCCAGCAGCGTTGCGGCGTGAATCGTCGCCGCTTTGATCGCTTCGATAGGCGGCATGCCATTGGTCACCATATAACCAAACTCCTTGGCGTTTTCGCCGTGGGGTGAAACGCCCGAGTCGGTGCCGAAAGCAATTTTCACTCCAGCTTTCCAAGCCTTGGCGAAGGTCGCATCGATTTGCGGCCCGACCGCAGCTGCCTTGGGCCGGACGATCGCCGGGAAGTAATCGTCGAGTTTCGCCTTTTCTCCCACGAACTTGCCAGCACTGATCGTCGGCACATACCAAGTACCGCGCTGCTTCATCAAGGCAATCACTTCATCATCCATAAAGGTGCCGTGCTCGATTGAATCAACCCCCGCGCGAATCGCTCGCTTCATCCCCTCGGCGCCGTGGGCGTGTACGGCAACCCGCATTCCGTAATCCTTGGCCGTAACAACGATCGCCTCCAGTTCCATATCCGTAAACTGCGGATTCTGTCCGTTGACTGCGAGACTGAGCACACCGCCGGTCGCGGTAATTTTGATGAGATCGCTTCCTTCCTTATAACGCTGCCGTACCGCTTTGGCTGCTTCATAAGGTCCATTAATCACGCCCTGTTCCGGTCCAGGATCGCCACGGAACTGAGGGACTAGCCCATTCGTCGGATCGGCATGTCCGCCGGTCGTTGCAATCGATTTGCCAGCTGCAAAAATCCGTGGCCCTTCGATCCAGCCTTTGCGAATCGCATTCCGCAGCGCGACCGAGACCCCCTCGGAGTCCCCCAGTTCGCGAACCGTCGTGAATCCTGCTTGCAGCGTTCGCCGCGCATACTGCACTCCATGCAGGGCCATCTCAGGTCCCGCGACAAAAGCCTTGTCGGCATACGACTGCGGGCTGTACTCGCTCGATAAGTGCGTATGCATATCGCACCAGCCCGGCATCACGGTTGAATCGCGGAGATCCACGAGTCGTTCGCCGACGGCCGGCTGCTGAAAGCCCTCTTCGACGGCAACAATTCGCTCGCCCGCTATTCGAATCGTCACGTTAGTTCGCGGCGCGTCGGCAACTCCATCAATCAATCGGGCCGCGTGGATCACAACTCGCCCCGCGTCGGGCTCCAGCCCCGACTGCCAAGCGAAAACTCGCAGTGGAAGCAGACACGAAAAGAGACCCAAAAATAGAACTGGCCGCAGGGCGTTGACTCGGCAATTTGCCAATTCACGAATGCTCGTCGAAAAAATCATGACTCCTCCAGTCGCGGTTGAACCACTCTTGCTTCCGCTCAGTCTATCCTGTCTCCATTTCAGTTGCAGTAGAATGAAGCCCGAACCTTTTCCCAAACTTGGTCATATTCCTCACCCGCCTCGACTCGATAAAGCCCGACCCGACGCACAATTCTCCGTGCCTCTGTGCCACCGTGAGAAACCTTCTTCTCTTTTTAGCGATTCATCATAGCGATACTAACCCATGAAGCCCGTCGATTCCGGTTTCCTCCAGCGCGCGTTTCTGATGTTCACCGTGTCCCTCGCGTCATGTTGTTCGACGGCGTTACTCACCGCACAGGACCCCGCGCCGACTCCACCAGCCCCCGCGCGAGGGGAAGCCGATTCTTTTCGACCTGACCAATCGCAACTTCCCGCCAAGGCCCCGGAAGGAGCGATCGTGCTGTTTGACGGAGGCAACGAGAAGAGCGGAGCCGACCATCTTTTTGTCAACATGGCGGGCGAGGCTCCCAATTGGCCAATTGAAGATGGCGCGCTCGTTTCCACTCAAAAACCTGGCAATATCAACCACCTTTGCTCGCGGCTCCACTTTCGCGATGCCGACATCCACGTCGAGTTCCTCTTGCCAGAGAAGGGAGCCGGCAACAGTGGAATTTACATCCACGGCAACTTTGAACTGCAGATTATCAACTCGCACGAAGCGAAAGAGTTGACTCAGCAAGAGATGGGGTCCGTGTATGGCTTCGCTCCACCGCTGGTCAATGCCGCCAAGCCGCCAGGCCAATGGCAGGTCTACGATATCCGTTACCGCGCTCCGCGGAGAAATGCTGCAGACAAAGTCGAAACACCCGGCGCGATCACTGCTTGGCTGAATGGGCAACTTGTCCAAAACGGCGTCACCTTCGAAGAGCCTCGCTCAACATTTCATCCCTACCGCCACGGGGTCACAGATTACCTCAAGGCGATCTACCCCAAGCAAAAGGCGACCGCCACCGGACCGCTTTTCCTGCAAGACCACAACTCGCCAGTCCGCTTCCGCAATGTCTGGGTCAAGCCGCTTGATGACGAGGCGTTTCTGTACGAGCCAAGGGAGCGAGGCAATTAATTTTTGACCCTTTTCATTCTTGCCCCGCTTCTCAGCGTGTCCCTGAATAACGAAAATTCTAAATTGGTTACTCTTCGAACTCGCCAAATTCGATTGGCGATGGAATCGACGCTTGCCCCCTCATCTATGGACCATCACTCATGCCCAGTTTCAAGGTTTTACTCCCGCTGCTGAACCTTCTGCTCCTTGCTCTTGTCTCGTCTGTTTCCGCTCAAGACTGGACCTCCCTTGATTCAGGGGTGAAGTACCAACTCATTGGAACTTGGGATCCAGCCAAGTTTGAGAAAATCGCCACGAGCGAACTGGCCGAGTTTATGGATGGCTCGCCGCTCAAGGCTGAGTATTACACGGGTAAATTCGAAAAGCCGAAATATGCGATGCGGTTGTACAAAGTCGCATACCCCTCGGTCATCCCTGAACTGAACAACCAGCCGACTGTGGGTACGGGAATCATTGGGGTACCTGTTGACGTCGACGGCCCGCGGCCAATTGTTTCCTATCAGCACGGCACGATTTTTGGTCGTTACGATTGTCCCTCCTCGCCTGACAACTCCATTGAATACAAGCTGATGCTCGCTCAGTTCGGCAGTCAGGGCTACGTTGTCGTCAGCGCCGACTACTTTGGAATTGGCGACGACCAAAAGCCGAACGCCTACTTGATGCGCGAAAGCACCGAGCAAGCTTGTCTCGATATGCTCAAGGCAACTCGCCAAGTACTGGCGTCGCTCAAGGTGCAACCGGGCCCGCTGTTTCTCAATGGCTGGTCGCAGGGTGGCTACTCCACGTTGACCTTCCTCCGACGACTGGAGAAGGAGGGAGTCAAAGTGACAGCCGCGGCGCTGGCCAGCGCTGGCGGGAACATTCTCGTGATGGGCGATCGCTGGATGAACAATCCCCAGCCCGGCGACGCGGTCTACCTTACGGCATGTGTCAGCAACCTGCTCTACGCAGCGGAAGTTTACTGGCATCTCCCGGGCTTGGTCGAGGAAGCGATTCGCCCGGAATACCGCGAGGTGACTAAGCAGTTTTTTGACTTCAAGATCAGCTACCGCGACTTTGCCGCAAAGACGCCGGGCAACGCCAAGGATTTGCTCCGGCCGGAGTTTCTCGCCGGCGGTCAATTTGCCCAGCATCCCTTCTGGAAAGCACTGAACGCCAACGAAGCTTACCAGTGGCGCTGCGTCACGCCGCTGCGAATCTACTACGGCGATGCCGACGAGGTGATCCCGCAAGCGATTGCGCTCGCCACAGCAATGAACCAGCAGCAGCAGGGCGCCAAGACCGAAGCCTTCATGAACGGCCCACAAGCCGATCACCGCGGGAACTACGTCCTCTCGCTGTTCAAGATCAAGCCGTGGTTCGACGAGTTCCTGAAATAATTTTTAGGGGCCGGGGGTCAATTCACTAATTGACCCCCGGCCCCTTTTGGAAGCTAGTCCTTCGACCAGATGCGCACGTTCAGGTCAAGGTCTTCTACGATGCCCAAGCAGAGCCGTACCTGTTCCAGAAACCCTTGCAGCGTCTCGGGGTCGTTCAAGCTCTGGCCAAGTTTGGGCTCGAAAAAATTTCGGCTGGTGGAAACCGCGATGTAGACTCGCGAATTGAGAAACGAAAACTCGACCTTGTCGCCAAAACGATGCTTCAGCTCGAGCATCTTCTGCATCAAGGAAGGGGTGAGAATGTACCGGGCTTCGACTTGGTTGCTCGACTGAACCACAAACTCCTTCTCGAATTCGGGATCCTCCAGTTGCACCAACTCGAGGCTGGAGAAAATCGGCTTCTGCACGAACCGGGCAAACTGCCCGAAATACTTCTCAGCCACATCCGAGCGGACAAAGGTCTTACCACGAAATTCCTTGTGGAAGTCCGCTGAGATAAAGAGTCCTTTAAAAATCGTGTACCACGTGGTCTCGGTCTTTCCATTCTTATCACGCGAAGTCTGCTTGTATTCGGTGTGGATCTCGGAAACCGCCAGATCCGTCTCGCCGATTTTTGCATAAATCGTATCTTCCAGCGTCTCCCGGTCAGGCTTCGTCGTAAACAACTCGCAGCGATGATAATCCGACAGAATCAGCCGATCACCGCTGGGCGAGTACCGAACTTCATCGGCGATTGAACCGAGCAAGCCGGCGATAAATTTCTGCTTGAACTCTTGCCGATAGCTGTTGAAGGGGCCGCCTATGAACTTCTGATAAATCACTCCGAGGGCGATCAGGGTCGCAATGCCGCCGATTACCGCAGCCCAAATCGCCAGCCAGCTGAGCAGGTAACTCGACAGTACCCCCCCGCCCAATGCTCCGAGCATACTGAGATTACCTCGATGGCTCTTCGCTAACGCGTCGACTCGCATTTGCTCAAGCGGGCCAAGATTCGCCTGCACCTCGGGCAGCAACTGTTCGACTTCTTTCATCGTTTGTACCCTAACAGACTGGCCAATCGCTTAATTGAAATTGCCTTGAACTTGGGGAGCCTCGCGCTCTGAATCCTCGATGCCGAAGAACTCGCGGCGGCGAAACCCGAAGAGCTTTGCAATCAACATATGGGGAAAGACTTCCACGCGATTGTTGTACTGCAGAATCGCTGCATTGAAGGTCCGCCGCGCAGCCGAAATCTGCTCTTCGCATTCCGTCAGCGACTTTTGCAGGTGCAGCATGTTGTCGCTCGCCTTCAGGTCAGGATAGTTCTCAACGAGACCGCGCAGCCGGCCCAGAGCCCCAGTCAATTCGTCTTCTATCGCGATTCGACCGGAAGTGCTCTTGGCAGCCATCGCCTCACCGCGCAGTCGTGCGACTTGCTGCAGCACCTCAGACTCGTGCCGCATGTAGCCCTTGACTGCCGCAACCAGATTCGGGATCAATTCCCAGCGTTTCTTGAGCATCACATCGACCGTGCTGAACGCACTATCGGCCAGATTCCGGTCGCTGACCAGACTGTTGTAGATGTACAAAACAAATAACAGCGGCAAGACAATCGCAGCGAGGGCAATCCAGAACATCAGAGTTTCAGCCCCTAAATGAGTAAGTAAGTGAAGAGGACCCGAGTCGATTCACAACCCGCCCCGCGCTTCTATTTTCAATTCATTTCTTCCAATTAGTGCCCAGTAGTGGTTCCGCTCTTCTGTCTTTACTTCCCGGTTTCCACCACCCAGATATTGCGGTACCGCACCGGGTTGCCATGGTCCTGCAGGTAAATCGGCCCCGGCTCTGATCCGACTCCCACAGGTGCCGCCGTCGTATTCCGATCGCCCGGCAACTCCACATTGTCGTGAATCTTGATCCCATTGTGCAGAACCGTAACGCGCGGCGGCGAAACCAGCTTGCCGTCTTCGTACTTCGCTGCCGTGAACTCAACGTCGTAGGTCTGCCAGCTGAGCGGTGGATAACACATGTTCAGCGCGGGCGGCTTGACCGAGTAAATTCCGCCGCACTCGTTGTCGCGGCCCTCGAGCCCGAACGAGTCGAGCATCTGGACTTCGTAACGTCCCTGCAAGTAGAGACCGCTGTTTCCCCGGCCTTGGCCGCTCGCTTCCGGCTGGTAAGGCAAGCGAAACTCAAGGTGCAGTTTATGGCTACCGAACTTCTGCTTGCTGGTCGTGCCCTGCTGCAGTAGTCCGTCGTCGCTCAGCTTTCCCCCTTCCCAGAGGTCGGCGCTACTGCCGTCGAACAGCACGACCGCTTCTTCCGGTGGCTTCTCTCCGAGCGTTGGACTTTTTCGAGTAACCTTCTGCAGTTCGCCCAGCTTCGTTCCCTGCGGATCGAACACCGTCATTACGCTGTCGCGAATGGTTCCCGATCCGTATCCGTACTGGCTGTTGAATGTCACCGTGTCGCCGCTCCGCTGACCGACCTCTTCCACGCGATTGGGCGGCTCGCTATTCCAACCCTCGCCGGGCAAGCCCCCCGAATATCCAACTGCTCGAAACTGTCCTTTGCCAATCGCAATGATTTGCAAGCCGAATTTCTGTTTTTCGCCCGTAGCACCGAGCTCTCCGACATACTCGCCCTGAAAAGCGAAATCGTCATCGGGCTTTTCCTGCGCTCCGGCCGTAGGATTGAATGCCATGAAGGCGAGAGCGACGAGTGCTGCCGTAAACAGAGCCGAGAAGGACTTTCTGGAAATTCGATGCATCGCATCCTCCGAAAAGTGGAATAACGTGTTCGCCGTTAGTGTAATCTCTGGCGAGCGGCTTTGCCGCACTCAGCGGGGTAACAATCCCGCCGCAGCGGAGTCAGTTCGGCTCGTCAGCCGGGTCTTCGCGCCAGCGTCGCGGTTCGGCAACTCGAACACGCGCCGCCACCACGCCCATGGCGCTCGGCGCAGGTCTCCCGACCTCGCCGATGCTTCGACCTCCGGTCTCCTCTTTGCGATTGATTATGGTTCCGCGTCGAGCCGCCCGTCCCCCGGGGGGCGACGTGCGGTTCGACTTGTATTAATTTTTTTATTCTCTATCCCGGGGTGGCGCGGCCGGAATGATTACCATTTACCAACCGCTCTACCCTGGGCGGCAGGCTGATTGTCG
>JBJTQD010000353.1:0-1294 GCA_046075445.1 Planctomycetota bacterium | reverse complement strand
CCGTCGAACACGACGATGCGGTCGCAGTGGGTCCGGCCGGTCAACTGCAGCGGAGCGCCTGCTGGTGCATCGGGGTCGGTTTTCTTGCTCGGCCCTTCGACGAGGACCTCGACGGTCTGGCCGATGAAGCGCTGGTTGTCTTCTTCGCTGATTTGGTTTTGAATCGCCAAGAGCTCATTGTTCCGTCGCTTCTTGACCTCTTCCGGCACATCGTCGGGCAGTAGTTCGGCGGCCTTGGTGCCAGTTCGTTCGCTGTATTTGAAGATGAAGCTGTTCTTAAAGCGGCACTGCTTGAGCAGGTCGACCGTGGCCTGAAATTCTTCGTCCGTCTCGCCGCAGAAGCCGACGATAAAGTCGCTGGAGATCGCCGCGCGATCGCCAAGCACGTTCTTAATTCGCTCCATCATCTCGAAGTAGTCTTCGATCGTGTAGCCGCGTTTCATTCGCTTGAGCACAGCGTTTGAACCGCTTTGCGCTGGAACGTGCAGATCGGGCGAGACCTTGGGGAGATCGCGAATCGTCTCAAGTAGTCGCACGGTCATGTCTTTGGGATAGTTGGTCACAAACTTGATGCGACGGATTCCCTCGACCTCATGCAGGCCGTGGAGCAGGTCGCTCATGTCAGTCCGCGAGCCATCGGGGTGGCGGAATAGGTAACTGTTGACCGTTTGACCGAGGAGCGTGATCTCCTTGCAACCTTGTTCGGACAGCACGCGGGCTTCGGCAATGATCTGTTCCGGAGGCCGGCCTTGCTCGGGTCCACGCGTGTTTGGCACAACGCAGTAGGTGCAGAACTTGTCACAGCCGATTTGAATCCGCAAGTAAGCCTGAAACGGAGTTGGTCGCATCGTCGGATCGCGGAGCGGATCGAACGTCTCGTGGCTCCGTTTGATTTCATTCAGCGAACCATCGCGACGCCCCAGGCTGACGGCCATCTGCTGCTTGGCTCCACTGCGGGCTTTGTCGAGCAGGTCAGGGACTTGCTGCAGTTGCCCCGGGCCGACGATCAGGTCGACGTAGGGAGCGCGCTGGAAGATCAGGGCTTGGTCTTTCTGAGCCATGCAGCCCATTACGCCAATGATCTTTTCTGGGTGCTTCTGCTTCTCCAGTCGGAGGCGACCGAGAGCGCTGTAGATCTTGTCTTCAGCGTGCTGACGGACGCTGCAGGTGTTGAAGAGGATCGTGTCGGCCTCTTTGGTGTTGTCGGTCAGCGTGTACCCGCGGCTGCGCAGACTGGCGACGACCATTTCGCTGTCCAGCATATTCATCTGGCAGCCAACGGTTTCGATATAGA
>JBJTQD010000352.1:0-6010 GCA_046075445.1 Planctomycetota bacterium | reverse complement strand
ACTGGTTCGACCACTTCTACATTGTGATGCCGCAATACGGATACGGCATCGAAGGCGACCCGATAGAAGGCAAGGCCGGTTTTCCGTTCAGCTGGTGGATCGACTTCCCCTGTGCGATTGGCATGGTGGGTTTGTACATCGCCCTGTTCGGCCTGATTGCCGGCGACCGTCCGCTGGTTCCTAAGCAAGACCCACGGTTGGGCGAGTCCCTCAATCACGTCAACCCGTAAGCGTTGCTTACCCGCCCGAAACTGATTCCCTGACAGACTGTTACCCTGAAACTGCCATGACCAACCATCATCACTCACACGGCCATTCTGACTCCAGTCACGCTGCGGGCGAGGCATCCAATCGCCCCCAGTACGACGACATCAACACCGGAACCATTATTCTGGTCGGCTTGATTTCGGCGATTGTGACTTTCTTGACCATTGGCTTCGTTCAGGGTTTGGCTTATCGCTGGCAAGCTCATTTTGAGCAGCAGCGAATCGAAGCCGTCAATCAAAAGGTTCGGGCCGAGGTCGAAGCTCAACGGTCAATTCTGGCAACCGTAACCGACAAAGACGGACAATCAATTCCCGGTCGAGTCACGATTGAGAAGGCCAAGATGCAGGTTCTGGAAAAATTCAAACAGCCGTCTGAGGCTCCTAAAACATCCAACTCGACCGAATCGTCCAATCCTTCTTCACAAGTTGCCTCGGGTGAGTAACTCCGGTTTTTGTTAGGGGCGAAAAGCGACTTATAATTCCGATAGAAACAATACGATGCACTACACTTCACGCCAATTCGTCTGCACACTGCTCGCGCTGATTGCGATCGAGTTGGTGGGCGTTGCGCCTTGGGGGGAGAAAGCTTCGTTCGCTCAGGGCACCGCCGAGGCAGGTAGCAATCAAGCCGCTGGGGAGCAGTCTTCTGCGGAAACTGCTGATGCGCAAGCGGCAAAGGCGAGTACTGCTGGTGGGCGGCAACCTGAGGCGCTTAAGGACACGGGTGTCGAATACAAGCTGGGTGTTCTACTCGACCCGACCATTCCTTTCCGTGACGAAGATAACAACGCAGTTGCGATTGGCGAGTACTTTGACGGCAAGCGGCCGGTACTGCTTTCTTTCAACTACTCAAACTGTCCTGGCCAATGCAGTGTCCAGCTCGAAAAGATCACCATGGCCCTGCGGCAGATTGACTTCGAGGCTGGGAAGGACTTTCAGATCATTTCGGTCAGCATCGACCCCAACGAACAAGCTTCCCGGGCGCGACAGACGAAGGAAAAGTACACCAAGCTTTACAACCGCACTGGCAGCGAAGTTGGTTGGCATTTCCTCACGGGCGAGAAAGAGAACATCAAGAAACTCGCCGACCAGTGCGGCGTGAAGTACAAGTACATCCCGCATCAAAAACTGTTTTCGCATCCTCCTGTGTTCCTGCTGATTTCTCCCGAAGGGAAAGTCGTGCGTTACATCGAGGGCTTCGATTACATTTCGGGCACCGTCAAATTGGCGCTGGTCGATGCGGCTGCGGGCAAGATTGGCTCGCCGCTGATCTTTCTGACCTATGTGGCGGGATGCTTTGTATACGACGAGACGACCGGCAAGTACACGATGGCAGCAGTTGGCATTATGCGGCTGGCTGGCGCGGCCACCGCGATTGGCTTGTTGGTCTTATTGGTTCCTTATTGGATTAGTAGTAAGCGACGTGGCGCTGGCAGTGGTGGCTCGGCCTCCAGTGGTGAATCGCCACTTGCTTCCAATGGTTTAATCAATTCCGACGCGCCCCCTGCAAGCGCATCTTAAAGCAAGACTTTTTATCAGCAGTCTTGGGAGTAGACATGTTTCCTCAAATCCTGAACTTTCTCAGCCAAGCGGACTACGTCAACAAGTACGTTGACCAGTTCGGACCCAATGGGGCTCGCAGCCCGGACTCCAGCTACTGGTTCCCGGAGCAGGCCTCGAGCATCGCCCGGAGCAATGACTCGCTCTATATGGTCATCTTCTGGGTCTCGACGGCCTTTTTTCTTGCGATCGTTGGGGTGATGTGCTACTTCGTGATCAAGTACCGCCGCCGTCCGGGCATAGGTCCTCAGCCGAGCAGCTCGCACAACACGACAATTGAGATCCTCTGGAGTGTTCTTCCGAGTATCCTTCTCGTTTGGTTTTTTTATCAGGGGGCGTGGGACTACCTGATTTCGAAGTATCCCCCTGAAGGCGCCGAAGAGGTGGTCGTCACGGGTAAGAAGTGGGACTGGACCTTTACCTACCCCGACGGCGATCAAGCCTCCGAATTGCACCTTGTTTTGGACCGACCGACCAAGCTGGTGATGCGGTCAGAAGACGTTCTGCACAGCTTCTTCGTTCCCGCCTTCCGTCAAAAGATGGACGTGGTGCCCGGCCGCTATACGTACTACTACGTCAAGCCAACCATGGACGGGATTTTTCGGGTTTTCTGCACGGAGTACTGCGGCGACAACCACTCCGGGATGAAAACTTGGTGCCACGTTCACAAGGACGATGCGACTCGCAAAGCCAAGACTGAGTGGATCAACAAGGACCACAAGGCTTGGGAAAACGGCGAGCGACTGTTCAAGCTGAACTGTGCAGGTTGCCACAATATCAATGGTGTTGCAGCGACCGGTCCTGCCCTGAATGCAATCTGGGGTAGCGAGGAGTCCCTGATCGACGGCACCAAAGTCAAAGTCGATGAGAACTACGTCAGCGAATCCATTAAGTATCCGAATGCGAAAGTCGTGGCGGGCTACGGTCCGGTCTCCAAGATGCAAACATTCGAAGGGAAACTTTCCAACCAAGATATCGACTACCTGATCGCCTACTTCAAGCACCTCAAGCAGCCAGGCAGCGGTGACACAGCCGGCGCTCCGGCAACCGGGGCGGAAGGAAACGGTTCAGCGGCACCTGCTGCTGAACCTGCGAAGACGGAAGAGCCGAAAGCCGAACCCGCAGCTGACAAGCCTGCGGAAGGAACTGGCGGCTAGTTCCGAGTTGACCGAAACATTTCGAGACTAATTTTCGTTTTTTGAATTGCGAGTTGAGATATGGCTACAGCAGAAGTTCGACATGAGCTGTTCGGACACGCTGAACAGAAGAACTACCTGAACTGCTCTAAAGGAGCGCTCTCGTGGCTGCTCACTTTGGATCACAAACGGATCGGGATCATGTACCTGATCGGCGTGAGCACGGCTTTGCTTTTGGCCGGCTTTTTCGCGCTGATGCTGCGGACGCACCTGTACTACGGTGACAGCAGCTTCCTGGCGCTGAAATGGCTGTTCGGCGAAGCCGCGAACTACAACGCCAACAAGGTCTACAACCAGATGTTCACCCTGCACGGGGCGATCATGGTTTTCTCGTTCATCATTCCCAGCGTCCCTGCGGCACTGGGTAACATGGTGTTGCCGATGATGCTCGGGGCCAAAGATGTGGCGTTCCCGCGGCTGAACTTGGCCAGCTTCTACCTCTGGGTGTTCGGCACCGGCTTCCTGATCGTCGCGCTGATGAACGGTGGCTTGGATACGGGCTGGACTTTCTACACGCCGTACAGCATTGAAACCGACACCGGCGTGGTCTATGCCACGATGGGCGCTTTCATTCTGGGATTCAGCTCCATCTTCACCGGAATCAACTTCTTGGTGACGGTGAACACGATGCGGGCACCTGGCATGGGCTGGTACGGCATGCCGCTGTTCCTCTGGTCGCTTTACGCGACAGCCATCATTCAGATTCTGGCTACTCCAGTGCTTGGCATCACGCTGCTGATGCTGATTGCCGAACGAACGCTGGGCATCGGCATTTTCAATCCCAAGTTTGGTGGCGACCCGGTATTGTTCCAGCACTTCTTCTGGTTCTACTCGCACCCCGCCGTGTACATCATGATTCTTCCGGCGATGGGTGTGATCAGCGAATTGATCTCGGTCCATGCCCAGAAGCGAATCTTCGGTTACTCCTTTATTGCGTTCTCCAGCGTCGCGATTGCCTTGCTCGGCTTCCTCGTCTGGGGTCACCACATGTTCACCAGCGGTCAGTCGATTGTGGTCAACCTGATTTTCAGTGCGATCACCTTCTCGGTTGCGATTCCTTCGGCGGTGAAAGTGTTTAACTGGCTGGCGACCTTGTATAAGGGTTCGATCGCTCTGAACACGCCGATGTGCTACGCCTTGTCGTTCATCTTTTTGTTCGGCATCGGTGGTCTGACCGGGTTGTTCCTGGCGACTCTTTCGACCGACATTCACCTGCACGACACCTACTTCGTCGTTGCCCACTTCCACTTTGTGATGGTGGGTGGCACGTTGACGGCCTTCCTGGGAGGGATGTTCCACTGGTGGCCGAAGTTCTTTGGCCGGATGTACAACGACTTCCTCGGACGCATCGGTTGCTTCCTGGTGTTTGCCGGATTCAACCTGACCTTCTTCCCGCAGTTCGTCATGGGTGCTCGTGGCATGCCGCGACGCTATGCGAGCTACGACCCTGAATTCCAAATCTTCCACCAATGGTCGACGATTGGCGCGTTCGTGCTCGGAATTGGAATTGTGCTTTCGTTCGCCGTGCTGCTGCACGCCGTTTGGTTCGGTCGCAAAGTTGCGGGCAATCCGTGGGGTGCCGGTTCGCTGGAATGGCAGTCTTCCTCGCCTCCTTCGTTCCACAACTTCGACCACAAGCCGATTTTCCACGACCCGTACGACTTCGACGCCTTGGTCTACGACAAGGGTCTCGACACTTACGTCGCTCGCGAGTTCATGGACCCGAATCAGGTTCCCGAACGCGTGCCCGTGACGCACTAATTGTGGTTGATTTTTCTGCCCCTTAAGGCAGTCTGTTCCTCGATTCATTGCCTTCATACTGACCATCCTGGGAGCCAATCATGGCTGTGGCGGATACCCATCATCACGATCACCACGATCATGGTGAGTTCATTGCGCACCACTTCGACAATGCCGAGCAGCAGTTTGACTCGGGCAAGTTAGGGATCTGGGTCTTCCTCGTGACGGAAGTCCTATTCTTTAGCGGCTTGTTCGTGGCCTACATTTTGTGGAGATATCACCATCCCGAGATCTTCCAGCAAGCACACGTATTCCTAGACAAAGTCCTCGGCGGTATCAACACGGTCGTCCTGCTGTTCAGCAGCTTGACGATGGCTTTGGCAGTTCGTTGCTCCCAGATGGCCAACAACCGGGGGACGGCTTTCTATACCCTCATCACGATGGTTTGTGCGGCTATCTTCTTGGGCGTCAAGGCAATTGAATACAGCCACAAATGGGATCAAGGGATCTTGGTTCGCAGCATGTGGGCTTACACGCTCGATCACCAAGAAGCCAAACTGGGCATCGCTCAGCAACTTGGGGTCTCGGACTGGTTGATTTGGCTAAGCATTGTCCCGGCAATCCTCTTGGGTGTCTTCATCGTGGCTTCAGTGATCGCCGCCTTGATGGCCAAGCCGATTTGGTCCAAGTTTTACGCTGGACTGGCGATTACCGTGGGTGGCTACTTCCTCGGCGCTCTCGGCGGCCAGATTTACATGAAGAACTACGAAGCGCGAGAAGCTGCGGGAACGGCACAGGTCAGCCCATTAGTTTTGCATGCCGACGACAAAGCAGCGGCATCCGCTCAGCAGCATGACCATGCCGGCGAGCACGCTGGCGAACACGGCCACGCCGGCGAACATCATGATTCGCACCATCCCGACCCGAAGTCACTGGACCGTGACGTTGGTGTCTTCTTTAGCATTTATTACTGCATGACGGGTCTGCACGCCTTCCACATCCTCGGTGGCATCGCGTTCCTCTCGTGGATCTACTTCCGCTCGCTCAAGGGGCACTGGCGGAGCGATTATTTCGGTCCAGTTGAGTACGTCGGTTTGTACTGGCACTTGGTTGACTTGATTTGGATCTACCTGTTTCCACTTCTCTATCTTGTTGGTTAGTGTTGTTTCCTCCTTGGTTTGTTCCTTCTGGATAATGTTTTAAAGGGTAATTTTCATGTCACAAGCTCATTCCGAACATGGACACGGT
>JBJTQD010000351.1:0-3424 GCA_046075445.1 Planctomycetota bacterium | reverse complement strand
ATACTTTGGGCTGAGGATAATGTCATTGATTCTTGATACCGCGATGTCTCTTGCTGTTCTGACTGCCGCGACCAGGATTTCTTTGTCAGGACCGCTGGATAGCATCGCTTGTTGAAGGCCTTGCATCAGAGCAAGTTTGTGCATCGGAGAGTTAAAGGGGTCATCGGGAGGGTAAGCAGGAATTGGGTCGCCGTATAACCCGCTCGGGTCGAATGCGTTTGTGGCTGAGTTGCCGACGTAGCGGCTGAGGTTGGTGTCGCCGGCGGCGAAGCCGAGCGGGTCTTCGCTGATGAAGCGACCGAGTTGGGGGTCGTACCAGCGAGCACGATAATAGACCAAGCCCGTCGCGGGATCGGGTTCGCGACCTGTGTAACTTCGCTGCGGCGAATACTCTTGGCCCGCACCTTGATTTCCTGGACGGTCGCCGTCGCCCTGCGCCACGGTTTGACGGTCGTCAGCGTCCAGTAGTTTACCGAACGAGTCATACTCAAGATGGTTACGAACCCTTGCAAACTCGTTCGGCATGCCTGATTCGTAAACTGCCACGTCGCGCACCGTCTGCAGATCGTCCTGCAAATACCAGAGCACTTTGCCCAGCGAGTTCTCGTCCGCAAATACCTGGTCCACGAGAACGCCATTCAAATAACGGTGCTGAACTTGGCTGGAGGGCATGCTGCCAGAGAGCTCGTTTAATACCAGCACCGCCTCTTCGAACTGACCATCACCGATGTTCTGGTCGTAAAGGAAACGCTGTTGCTCAACTACGGTTCCGTTCGCATTGGTGACCGTTCGTCGAATCCGCCGGTCGATTCCGTCGTACTGGTACTCCACCTTTTGAATGAGCGAGTTGCCGGGCGTATAACGCGAGACGGAGACCAGCCGATTTCGATAGTCGTAAGAAAAGTACTCCCGCTCTGAATTGCCCTTTGACGCGCGGAAGGTCCGATTTCCCTCCTTGTCGTAGGCGTACCAGTAGTTCTCATCCTCGCGGACCCTGTTGTTCGCTTCCGTGGTGCGATTCGTTCCGGTCCGATTGCCGTTGGCGTCGTATTGATACGTTTCTGCATTCTGATTGGTCCAATCGACTTGAGTGATTTGATCAAACGAATCATACGCATAAGTGCGGGGGCCAGCCGGTGTCGTGAAGGTCTTTAGCCGACCATGGTCGTCGTATTCGTATGAGTAATTGGCGGCGGAGCCAGGGCCTGCCAAGCCAGTGTGTTGGATTGAGCTGATTCGTCCCTCATTCTTTTGGCCAACAGCCACTCGCGAGATCGTGGTACGGATCGGGCTGGTCGTGAGACTTCCCATTCCTTGGGTTCGGCTGATTTCTTTGAGGTGGCCATCTGCATAGTAGGCCAAGTCAACGTTTCGCACGGTGGCCATCGAGCCGGCCATCGTCGAGCCAAGAACGTTTTGCGTCACTTTGGTCACCCGATTGAGTCGGTCCCATTGATACTCATTTCGGAAATCGGGCTGGGAGCTGAGGTAACCACCCATCGCGGTCAAACCGATGAAATTTCCTTCCGTCTGTGTCCTGCGGTCGAGCTTGTCTCCGTACTGATACTTCAGCTCGAACCCGGCAGATTTACTTTGCGGTTGAAGCCAATCGACTTGGCGCACCAAGCGGCCTAATCCGTCGTAAGCGAACTCGATTCGTGAAGTGATGTTGGGGCTAGTTGCCAGATTTCGTTGGTCCGTTACCTCGGTGACCAATAGTCCTTTGCCCTGCTGGTCATCGTAGGAGTAGTTGATGAGATTGTTATTGCTTGTCGCCGAAACCCACCAGGTTTCCTTCGTTTGGATGTGGTTGTTTTCAGCGCCATAGGCAAATCGCTGGTCGAACTTGGTCCAACGCTCGTTTCGATCGCGGGACCAGGAGAGATTGTCATTTGGCTGGTACCAGTAAGCTCGGATCGCGGCGGTACCGTTAACAGTGATTTCGTCCTCACGCAGGCGGTCGCGGTGGTCGTAGCGATATTTGGTGACGTTACCTACCGGGTCGGTGAGGCTGGCGAGGTTACCATCCTGCCCATAGGCAAATCGCGTGATCGAATTTACCCCCGGCCCTCGAGGATCGGTCTGCTCCACGATTCGTCCCAGCGAATCGAATTTGTAACTTGAGACGTTGTTGAGCGGATCGGTAGATGTCACGACGCGATCCATTGCATCGTATTGATTCCGGGTGCTTCCCGACGATTCCGAGAACCCAGGAGTCCAGCTGGCCGTTACTCGGCCTAGCCTGTCGTATGCAAAGAATTGTTGGAGGCCTTGCTCGTTCGTGGAGGCAGTGAGGAAGCCGCTTGCGGGGTTATATTGATACGACTTGTTATTACCCAAGGCGTCGATCTGAGCGGTCAGTTGGTCGGCGAGGTTGTACTGGAACTGAGTCAATTGTTCCTTGCCAGATTCGCCTGAAAGTGCGGTTGAGGAAGCAACCCGTCCGAGCGGATCGTATTGAACTCGCGTTGTGTCGTAGCCTTGGCCGTTTAATTGACGCTGCGAGGCGAGCAGTCGCCCAAGGTTATCGTAGGCAGTGAATGCGGTACGTCGGCCGAGCACGTCAGTGGCGGCAAGCAAGTCGCCGTTGGCAGCCGAATACTCAAACGTCTCACGGCGGACCGTATCACCGCGACTGGTCAAGCGTCCGAGGCGGTCGTATTGGTAAGTGACCAAATTCTCGCCAGCTTCACCGATTGCTTTCGCCGAGAATTCCCGCAGCAGTTTGCCTGCAGCATCGTATTCCCAACGCTCGCTGGCGGTAGCTGAGGCTCCACCGTTGGCTGCTCCGTAGACATTGCTGAAATCCATTCCCGATGGGTTTACGCTGCGGGGGCGATACTGAGCGAGCAGTCGGCCTGCGCTGTCGAAATCAAATTTAGTTTGGCTGCCGTCTCCATCCGAGGTCTCTGAAACAAACAAGCCTGCCTTGCTCAAGGCATATTGCCAATTGACGGTCAGTGGCTGCAATGGTCCAGCGCCGTCCGGGTCGGGAGACTGAGTCGAGGCAAGTTTGCCGATCGCATTAAACGTCAGGCGGCTGGTTCCGTCAGGTGTCGTGCTGCCGATCAGCCGGCTGAGATTGTCGTACTGGTACGTTTCAAAATAGTCGGGCGTGTTCGGATCGAGATCGCTCCGATCCATTCGGCTGAGTAATCCATCGACTCGATATTGACGCTCAATCGTGGCTCCCGTCGGGCTGGTCTCTTTCCGCGATCGTTGCAGCAAGTCATATTCGAATGTCGTCGTCCTACCATCGACGCTCGTTTGACTTGTCAACAGATCCCGGAAGTCGAAAGTAAAGCTGCTGGTGCGAGACAGGCCGCCTGAAAACTCAGTTTCGCTGAGCGAATTCCCGTGTGCATCGTACCAGTAGCGTCTGTTCAAGGGCAGCAGCGGGCCGGTCCCGTCCGGGTCAGCTGAT
>JBJTQD010000350.1:0-1642 GCA_046075445.1 Planctomycetota bacterium | reverse complement strand
AAGATATGCTGCGACATATGCCACGCAATGCAATAAATTCCCGTTCATCGTCAACCGGGTCCTCTCACCCACCCCCGGTTCGGCAACTCGGAATCACCTCCCCCAAAAAAATCCTCAATCCTGCTCGGCCATTGCCCGCTCGGCAAAATACAAAATCGAATTACACCCCTGACAAAGCACAAGCTTGTTCTGTCTCAGCTTAACCAGCGTGTTCGTCGTGAATCGCTCGAAGCAATTACCACAAGCTTCTCCCTCGGTCTCGGCCAGCGTGTTCTCGCCGAGCTTGGGGAAATTGCGTCGGTACTCGAGCTGAGCCTCCGGCCCTAGCCGCTTCTCCTCCAGCGCCAGTTCCGAAGTGACGCGATGCAATTCGGCTTTGAGCTTCTTCACCTTCTCCGCGATGTCCGCGCGAACTTTCGCCGTCTCGCCCTTCGCGACTTCGACTTTCGCTTTCGCTTCCTTCTGCTGCGCTTCGAGCTGCTCCATCCGCTCCATCAATTCCAAAATCTCATCGGAGAGGACCGCGTTGGCTTGCTTATCCGCCGCCATCTGGTCGGTCAGCAACTGGTACTCCCGATTATTGGTGCAGCCGTTTCGCT
The DNA here is from genome assembly GCA_046075445.1 of Planctomycetota bacterium. Classification (GTDB taxonomy): domain Bacteria; phylum Planctomycetota; class Planctomycetia; order Pirellulales; family Pirellulaceae; genus BJ22. The sequence continues at coordinate 1,043 of JBJTQD010000350.1, read as the reverse complement.
GGCCGAGCAACGTGACCAGACGGGCTTCACGCTGGCGAAGTTGCATCTGCTTTTCGTCAGCCATCTTCTTGGAGTTGGTCCAGTTGGCTTTGAGGTCGGCGACCGCTTGCTCCGCAGCCGCTTGAGCCTGCTCGGCTGCTTTCTCAATCCGCGGGCAGCGTTCAATCTGACGGTTCAGCTCCGTCAATTGAATCAGCATGCGGTGTACGGTTTGGAGGTGGCGGTGGTCAATCTGCATGAGAAAAGCTTTCTGGAAGCAAGTTAGTCGGTCGTTTCTATGCTCCATTTTCCGGTGGTAGGGCGGGCAATGCAATGAGGTTCTTGCGCTCCGGTACAAGGAAAGCCTCCCGCTGCGAGGAGATGGGGGCAGAGCCCTGCTTTCGGGAAATGTGACTCGGAATCGACTGCCAAAAACCGGGGCTGTCCGGGCTTTTTCCCGGTTGCCGGGTGGGGGGAATTTGTACACAATAGTCGAACTTGAAACGCCTGCCCCGACGAATTGGGCAGGCTCTCTTTTTTGGTGGATTCCTCTCAGGAGATTGGAACCGTGTCCGACCGCATCCCGATGACCCAGGAAGGTTACAACAAGATCCAGGCTGAAGTTGAGCATCTGGAGACGGTTGAGATGCCGCTGATTGCCGAGAAGATCGCACAAGCTCGCTCGGAGGGTGACCTCAAGGAGAATGCGGAATACCACGCCCAGCGCGAAGCTCAAGGCTTGATGCAGGCGAAAATCAACCAACTGCGGAACAAGCTGGCTCTGTCGATAATTATCGACCCGACCAAAGTTCCCAAGGGCGAAGTTGCCTTCGGCGCGACCGTCAAAGTGCTCGACCTCGACCTGGACGACGTCGAAGAAATCACCCTCGTTGGCCAAGGCGATGAAGATTACGACAAGGGGCGTTATTTGATCACCAGCCCGCTCGGACAAGGCCTACTCGGCAAGAAAGTAGGCGACGAAGCCACAATCCCCGTCCCCAAGGGAACCCTCAAGTTCAAGGTCCTCGAAATCCGTTACGACGGATGATTCCAGGCAAACTTGA